>JBPCNU010000230.1:0-13469 GCA_051000975.1 Rubrobacter sp. | reverse complement strand
AGGTAGAAACACCCGATGGAGACGATGCCGAGCGGGATGAGCGAGGCGAGGTCCCGCGCCCCGACCCGCAGCACGCCGAGCCTGCGGGTAACGACGAGGAAGGTGAGGATCACGAGAAAAGCCCCCGCCGCTCGCACGACGACTATCGCCTCGAAGGCGACGCCTTCGGCATACAGGAACTTCGCGACGAGGCCGAGGGTTCCCCAGATGACTGCCGCCGACGCGACCAGAGCAGCCCCGATGAGGCGGCTCGCTACCTCACTGGTCAATGACGGTCCAGCTTGCGACCTATCTCCTGTAAGCTCGTTCTGAAGCAGATGGAACGCCCGTGTGGGCAGGTCGCCGGGAGCCGACTCGTCAGCCAGTCACGCACCAGCTGCTCCATCTCTGGTACGGACATCCTGTCGCCCATCTTCACCGCCGAATGACACGCGATGGTCGCGAGTATCCGCTCCTCGCGCTTGCGACCCGGATCCGTACCGGCTATCGCCGCTAGGGCATTCTTGAACGCTCCCACGACATCTCTCTCCGCGAGCGTCGAGACCACGCCCGCCAGCCGCACCGAGGCCGGGCCGAACGGCTCCGCCTCGAAGCCGTAAACGGCGAGTTCTTCGAGGTTCTCACGTGCGGTCTCGGCCTCGGCGGGAGCGAGTTCTATGACCTCCGGGATCAGGAGGCTCTGCATCAGGGCCGCGTCCTCGCCCTCGTTCAGTCGGTCGAGAAGAACCCGCTCGTGAGCGACGTGCTGGTCTATGACCCACATCGCCTCCGGGTCTTCAGCGAGGATATAGCCTGCTCCCAGCTGGCCGATCACCCTCAACTCCGAAAGCTCCGGCAACGCTCCTCGCTCCGGCAACTCTACAGACGACCGAACGTCCTGCGAGAGCCCCGGAAAGTTCCCTGCCTCCGGGCTCCGGGACGCCTCGGAGATCTCCTCCCGCACCTCCGAGAGGCCCCTCGGCGAGTAGTATTCTGGTCTGGCTTCGGCGGCTCGCCAGCTCGCGCCGGAATCGCCCTGACGGTAGACGGGATTCGGCCGGGGGAAGCGGTCCTGAACGTAGGGCCGCTCGCTGCTCGCCGGGGTGGCCGATGGGGTGGGGGGACGCCACTCGATGGACTGCCGAACCGCCGCCCCGACGGCGGCGCGGGCGGCCCGGTCGTCTGAGAACCGCACCGTCTGCTTGGTGGGATGCACGTTTACGTCAACCCGTCTCGGGTCAACGGTGATGTCGAGGGCGATCGGAGGATATCGACCCGCCGGAAGCGTCGCCCGGTAGGCGTCGTCGAGGCCGCGCATCAGGCTGTCGGCCCGGACCCAGCGACCATTTACGGCGATGGTCTGGTGGACGCGGCTCCCTTCCGTCAGGCTCGGCAGGGCGGCGTAACCGGAGACCCTGAACGCCCCGGATTCATAGGAGACTTCGCGCAGAGCGCGGGCTTTTCCTACCCCGATCATCTGCGCCAGTCGCTCCAGGGCATCCTTCGCGCTCGGCAACGAGAGGTAGTCCCGGCCCTTCTCCGTCAGGCGAAACCCGACCGCTGGATGCGCGACCGCGATATGCGTCATAACGTCCACGATGGCTGCTCTTTCCGGGCGCGAGCCGCGCAGGAAGGCTCGCCGCGCCGGAACGTTGTAGAAGAGCCGGTCCACCACGACGGTCGTTCCCTTCGGACAACCGACCGCCGATACGACGGCCTCCGCGCCACCCTCCACCGTTACGCGAGTGCCGGAGCCGCTCCCGTTAGAGGTCGTCATCTCGAAGGACGAGACGCTTGCGATAGAGGGCAACGCCTCACCCCGGAAGCCGAGCGTCTTCACGGACTCGAGGTCATCGAGCGTGGCTATCTTGCTCGTGGCGTGTCGCAGCACCGAAAGCCTCGCATCTTCGGCGGACATGCCGCGTCCGTCGTCGCGGACGAGGAGGCGCGAGGTTCCACCTTCGGCGAGTTCGACCTCGATGCGGGTTGCCCCGGCGTCCAGAGAATTCTCGACCAGTTCCTTTACGACGGAGGCCGGGCGATCGACCACCTCACCGGCGGCGACCTGCTGGGCGATAATCGGGTCGAGGACTCTTACGCTCATCATCTACCGATTCTACAGGCGGCGGTCGGTTTTCCCACGACGGGGCGTGTAGAATCTCGCGTTATGCAAGAGACATCCAAAAGATCCGAACACGCCAGAACGGGACGGACGGGTTCGACCGGTGACGCGCAGGAGAGAGACTCCGGAGGGCTTCCCTTCGAAGAGATAGAGAAGCTCGTCGGGCTTCTCAAGGAGAGCGGGCTGGCCGAGATCTCGGTCAGAAACGGCGACCTCGAAATCTCCGTGAAGGCCGCCTTCGCACCGGCCGTCGGGCCGCAATTTCAGGCTCAGACCGGCTTGCAAAGCATCGAGCCCGCACCGGACGCGACCGATGAGAACCACCGGGTGAGGTCACCGCTAGTCGGGACTTTCTACCGGTCGCCCGCGCCGAACGAGGGATCGTTCGTGGAGGTCGGGCAGAAGGTGGAGGCCGGGCAGACGCTCTGCATCGTCGAGGCGATGAAGCTGATGAATGAGATCCCCTCGGATGTCTCCGGGGAGGTCGTCGAGGTTCTCGTCGGGGATGCGGATGGTGTGGAGTTCGACCAGCCGCTCTTCAGCATCCGGCCGGAATAGGCACCCCGTGCTAGGGAAGGTTCTCGTTGCGAACCGGGGTGAGATCGCCCTCCGTGTCATCCGGGCCTGCCGCGAACTCGGGGTGCGCTCCGTCGCCGTCTACTCGACCGCCGATTCTGATTCACTGCACCGGATGCTCGCCGACGAGTCTGTTTGCATCGGGCCGCCGCCAGCCACCGGAAGTTACCTCAACGTACCCGCCATCATCTCCGCCGCGGAGCTTACCGGGGCCGACGCGATACACCCGGGATACGGATTTCTCGCCGAGAGCGCGAAGTTCGCCGAGATCTGTGAGCGGGTCGGGATCAAATTCATCGGGCCTTCATCGGCGGTGATCTCGAAGATGGGCGACAAGGCCGCTGCCCGCAGAGCCGCCGAACTCGCCGGGGTTGCGATCACCCCCGGCTCCGACGGACTCTGCGAGAGCGCGGCAGAGGTGAAGTCGCTCGGTTCGGAACTCGGCTACCCGCTCGTCATAAAGGCGAGCGCGGGCGGTGGCGGGAAGGGGATGCGGGTCATCTACTCCGAGGGCGAGGTCGAACGGGCCTTCACCGAGGCGAGCCGGGAGGCCGGCGCGTCTTTCGGGGATGGCTCTCTCTACGCCGAACGCTTTCTTCAGGAACTGCGTCACATAGAAGTGCAGGTTCTCGGCGACTCGCACGGCAACGCCTACGCCTTTCCGGAGCGCGACTGCTCGGTGCAGCGTCGTTACCAGAAGCTGATCGAAGAATCACCCGCGCCGGGCCTGCCGCAGGAACACCGCGCCGGGTTGATGGCCTCCGCGACCCAGCTGGTCGAGTCGCTCGGCTACGAAGGGGCGGGGACGGTCGAGTTCGTCTACTCGCAGGACGCAAGTACGAAGGGCGAGTTCTACTTCATCGAGATGAACACCCGCCTTCAAGTGGAGCACCCCGTAACGGAAGTCGTGAGCGGCGTGGACCTCGTCGCCGAGCAGCTCCGGGCCGCATCCGGGGAGAAGCTCGACCTGCCGGACGGCTTCGACGTGCCGAACGGCCACGCGATGGAGTTTCGTATAAACGCCGAAGACCCGAGGCGTGGGTTCATGCCGCAGGCCGGGACGGTCGAGTTCTACAATCCGCCGGGTGGCCCCGGTGTTCGCGTCGACTCGCACTTGTATGCCGGGTACCGCGTCCCGCCGAACTACGACTCCCTGCTCGCCAAGCTCATAGTGCATGGTCGAGACCGGGAGGTGGCCCTGGCTCGCGGAGCGCGCGCTCTCGACGAGTTCGCGATCTCCGGTATCGAGACGACGTTGCCGCTGCACCTTGCGGTACTCCGAGACGAGGAGTTCCGGCACGGCGGGGTTCCGACCAGGTTTCTCGAAGGCAAGACGCTTACGAACGGCGAGGGTGTTTTGCGGCTCGCACGGTCTTCGTAACGAGGTGCTTGAGCTTCGCGGTGAGGTGTCCGTGGTCTTCGGAAGGATCATCTTCGGGGGCGTCCGGGTCGTCGCCGATGGAATCCATCCGCGATACCCAGACCATATCCACGAGGACTATAAGAGCGGCGGTCAGGGGGACGGCGAGAAGGACGCCGATCAGGCCGAAGAGCGTTCCCATTATCAGGATCGCGAAGATGACGACCGCCGGGTGCAGGTCAACCGCCCGGCTCATCACCATCGGCTGAATCACGTACGACTCCACCGTTTGTATGCCCAGGTAGACGATGGTGACCCACACGGCCAGGATAGGATCGTTGACCAGCGCGATCAGCAGCGGCGGGATAAGCGAGATGGCCGCCCCCAGATAAGGTACAAACGAGAGCAGCGCGGCCAGCAGACCGAGCAGCAGCGCAAACGGAATACCCAGAATGAACAGGCTGATGGTCCAGAGCGTTCCGATTATAAGCATCGAGGCGAGTTGACCCATAAACCACCGCTGCACCGCCGTGTACATCGCGCCGAGAATGTCCCTGACCCTCTGTCGGCGGCCGGCGGGGAAGAGGGTGACGAAGCCCTCGACTATCGGGCGGGGTCTCAAAACGGCGTAGATCGTCGCGATAAGGACGACGGCACCGAGTGAGACGACGTTCGCCACCCCGGCCCCGAAGTTGGCAACCGTAGAGAGCGTCCCGCCGGAGAGAAAGTTCCTCGCCGACTCGACGATGCTGTCGGTCTCGAGCGGGACCTGGAAATCGAATCCGGAGCGTTCTTGCAGCCTCAGAGCGAGGCCCTGAGTATTCGACAGTAGCGAAGGAATCGAACCAATAAACTGCTCGGCTTGATCTCCGACCGTCGGAACGAGCAGAAACCCCACCCCGGTGAAGAGGAGGATGAGGCCGCCGAAAACCATGAGAGTCCCGAGACCCCGGCCCCAGCCGCGCCGCTGCAGCGCATCAACCGGGCCGCTGACTATGATCGAAAACAGAAGCGTCAGCAGTATGACAAGGACGACGACCGATATCTCGTACACGAGATACCCGAAAAGGAAGATCGCGAAGACCAGCCCGATTCCTAGGTACACGCTTCTCTCGGGGTTCTTCGAGCGCCCCGACTGCTCTGTATTCTCTCCGGCTTTTGCTCCCTCGTCCCTCGCCCCTTCACCGGGGCCGCCGGACCGGTCTCGCTCGTTCTCCAAAGCCCGACCTTCCACTTGCAAGATTCGACTTTCGTTTTCTCCGGGAGCCGAGGTTCCTCGGTTGCTCAAACTCTTACCCGAAGTGGCCGATCGCAAAAGCCCCTCTCTCAGAGACGCCGCGCATTCTATCGTCTATCCCTGTCTGGTGGAGTAAAGTATGGTCCGGCAAGATCCCTGAGACCCGTTTTCTTGAGGGGCGTATTCAGGCGGAGATCAGACACAGAGTTTGCAGGGAAGGCTTCCAGAGGTTTGGCACAGGAGAGTGAAGAGCGCAGGGAGACCGCCCGCAACGGCGAACGACTGACCCTTGGCGGGATGGCCCGACTGGATGGCCTCGACCTCTACGGACCGAGCTTCATGAGCGAGGCCTACCGCAAGGACGACAACATTCACGTCGAGGTACGCGAAGCGCGCGGCCGCGCACCTGAGAACCCGGTGGTCGCGAGGCTCTCGAAGCTCCCGATCATCCGCTCGTTCTTCTTCTGGAGTCGGCTGCTGCTTCAGGTCATAGGCTCGGTATGGGCTATCGTCTTCTTCCTGGCGACCATCGGGGTTCTGTGGATCATAGTGAAGCTCTTTGAGGCGGGGAGCGCGTCCTTCGAGTCTGTCGGCCCGGTCTTCTCCTTTCTGGCTTCGTTCCCGATCCTTCCGGTACTCCTGATCTTCCTCCTCGTGATGCGCTTCTCGGCTATCGGCCGCTATCACGGCGCGGAACACAAGGTCGTCGCCGCCTACGAGAAGTACGGTGAAGTAACGCTCGAGAATGCTCGCAAGAGCAGCCGTCTGCACCCGAGATGCGGCACGAACATCCTCGCCTATATCTTGCTCGCCGGGCTTCTGGACCCGCTGATAGGTTGGTGGGGATATGCGATGTTGCAGTTCATCCTGATCTCGGAGGCCTGGTATATCTTCGGCCAGACCCGACCGTCCATCGCCGTGGGGAACTTCCTCCAGAGGGTCTTCACCACCACCGAACCCCGTCGCAAGGAGCTCGAGGTCGGCGTGGAGTCAATCAAGCGCTTGATCTCCGCCGAAAACGGCGAGGCCATCGAGCCGAAACTCAGCCTTCCAGCCCGCTTCTAGGTCGCCGGGCTACGCACTTCAGCAGGAGAGCCGGACGAATGCCGTCCGGGCCGCGCATGGGATCACTCGTTTCGAGAGCCGCTCGGGCCGGGCACCTCGTCTTCCTCGTCTGGCCGCTTCCCGGTTCGGGTTTCTTCCTCTTTCTCTGCCGGCTCGGACGTAGAGCGTTCCACGGTCGCGGTGGTCGCGCTCTGCCGGGGGTCGTTCGACGGATACGGTGAGGCGTAGGCGGAGCCTGACGGTGAGTTCGGAGCGTAGGTAACGGGGACGGCCGTACCCCCGGCGCCGTTCATTCTGAGGTATGCGAGGGTCCAGTAGGTGTGGAAGTACGTCCCGACGGCCGCGGTGATGATGACGGCCGGGATCAGGAACAGCACGCCGCCGATGATGCCGAGCGCTATGCCGGTCGTCTGGCTGCCGCTGAGCGCGACGGCGACCCCCGGACCGATCAGGACGAGCGCGAGCAGGACGAAGGCTATCAGGGTGGCGATCCCAGCCAGTATCTTGAGGCCGATGTTCAGGAGCCAGACGAGCAGGCTCTTGCCCATCTCACGTCGGAAGAGGCGGAAGGCTCCCCCTACCGAAGCTACAACGCCGCTTCGCCCTACGACTAGCTCCCGCACGGCGAACTGAGAGACGATGGCGAACGCGACGAAGACCGCGATGAAGAGCAGAACCCCGATCAGACCAAAGATGACGCTCACCGCGATCCTCGCCCCGACCGACTCCGAGAGCAAGAACGTAAGCAGGACGGGAAGCCCCACGACCACGAAAATAGCCAGGCCCAGGCCGAGCGCGATGAGGAAGACCAGTATCGCCTGCAACAGAACGCGCCAAAAGTTCTGGACCCCCGACCGCCACGTCGAGCCGAACCTTCGCTCCTCGCCGCCGTCTATCGCTGCGACGCTCGCGGCAAGTCCCCCCTGCGACACCACGACGAGAGCTATGTACAGAAGAAGCAGCACGACCGCAAGCAGGACCGCTCCGATTATCAGAGTGATCGTCCCGCCGCTAAGCCCGGTCTGCAGGGCGATAGCGTTCACCGGTCCGCTACCCGCGAGGCCGGAGGCCGCGTGCGAGAGCGTCGAGAAGAACTGGTCGAGGTTCGGCAGCTCCTGGGTCTGTTGCCCGCCGCCTCCGAAGTTCGAGGGGACGTTGAAGCTCGACGAGAGACCGCTCCCCACAAAGAAACCGAAGAACCACAGGAACTTGTTCCGCCACGAGATACGGAACGCGCTCCGTACTATTTCACCGTAGGAGAATCGCCTCCTCGACAGCTCCGAAGCCTGGTCTCCCTGCGGGTATTCCATCGTCCTCGCTCTCTGGTCCGACTCTACTAGGCTTCTGTTCTTCGAGCACCCAGGTGTCTTTCATCTTGCCACCGCTCGATATGTTGACGATGTGCTTCCCCGGCGCGGCGACCCGCGTAAGGGACCCTGGAACCATCTCTACGTACGCCGGGTCGTCGGGTTTCGGGCAGAGCGCGAGCATCCTGTAGTCGGCGAAGGAATCCTTCAGCACGAACTCGTCCCCCTCCGTCTCGGTCACGAGGTGCGTCGAGAAGTCCACCATCGGCTGTGCGATGAACTCGACCGGGTTGGCCTCGACCATCTTTCGAAACTTCTGGATGGTCTCCCGCGATTCCTCCGGGCCGATCATCACCTCCTTGCCACCGTACCCGCCCCGGCTCTTGACGACCAGCTCCGCGAAGTTCTCCATCACGTAGTCGTAGTCTTCCTTCACCGCGAGCGACCACGTCCTTGCATTGTCTATCAGCGGCTCTTCTCCGAGGTAATGGCGAACCATCTCGGGGATGAAAGCGTAGACGCCCTTGTCGTCTATGATCTCGGAGTTCGGTGCGAACAGGACATGCACTTTCCCCGCCGTATGACTCTCGAGCAACCCCGGAACCTCGGCGTAGAGTACGTCCTCGTCGACCCGCTCGTAGACTACATCTATGATCTCACCCGTCGGCTCGAAGACGAGGTATCCGTCGGCGTTCACGGAGATGTCCTTCGTCTCGGCGAGGAGGGCGTTCATTTCTTCGGCGTAGATGTGGTGATCCAGATAAAACTGGTCGGACGGCCCGCTCGACACGACCGCGAGCGTTGCCTCCAGACCCTTCGGAGACGCCGCCCGAAGCGAGTCCCCGAGCCGCGCCAGCCAGCCGTCCAGCGACCGGACGGGGAGCTTCGCGTGCGATTCTGGCAGGAAGACTTCGCCCATAATCTTCCGGCGGCGGGTCATCGCGGCGAGGCCGACGGGCATCTTGGCGTTCTCTTCCAGAACGAGGTAGTCCCAGCCCCCGGTCTGGCCGCTCTTCCGGCTCTCGACGGCTACCACGTCGAAGGCTATCTGCCGCACTGGGACCGGCCCGAAACGGTTCGGATCGCCCACCTCGTAGAGGATGCTCGACTCTATGACCGACCTCGGCACGACCTCTTCCGTACCGGCTTCGAGCCTGCGCAGGAACTCGTTTATGGCGATGAGCCGCTGGGTGAGGCCGCGCTGCAGCCGCTCCCACTCGGCGGCGGGGATGATGCGCGGGAGCCAGTCGGTGGGGTGGGTCTTGTCGCCCTCTTTTATGCCGAAGCGGTGCTGCTCGTCGAGTAGGGTGCGGTGAGCTTTCTCCTGGCGTTCTCGCCAGCCGGAGGCGCCGATGCCCTGTAGCTCTTCCATGATGGGTTGGTAGATGGGCCGGGGGGAATCGTCCGGAAGGAAGACCTCGTTTGTGCCGTCCAATTTTCGTTCAAATCTCATGAGTTTCATGGTCGATGATTATACGCTTTGCGAGATCGTCCGCGTCTCCTTCGGGGTACGCGTTCCGAGCCTTCGGAGCGAGCCGGTTGCTTGTGAGCGTCAGTTTGTTAAAGTACCGTTGAATGGAACCTCAAGCACATGAACATGAGAACGGGGCGCGTGAGATCGTCTTGAGACGCCGTGCGGGCAGAATGCTCGGTGTCATAGGCATAGTCTTCGCATTTCTCGCTGTTCTGACGGTGCTCTCGGCCACCGGGCTCGGTCTGATAGAGGGAACGGTCGGCGTACTCTTCGGGGTGGCGGGGTACATGCTCGGCTCTCGGTTCTTCGGCAACGCTGCGGTAATCTCCTGCCTCGCTGCCCTCTTCACCGTTCTGGTGCTCGGCCAGAACCTCCTCTAGTACTCTCTACTTTTCTCTACTTCGTTTCGCTTCCTGCGTCTTTGCTTCATCGGGCGGATTTAAGGGTACGTAAAGGCCCGAATGCGTCATGGGATCTCGGAAAACGAGATAAGGGTTCTCTGAATTTCTTTGAGAGAGGAGTGATCTTGGACTACGAACGGAACAATCCCGAGGATCGGGGCAGGCTCGGCAGGGAAGGCAACGATGGCCCCGGACGAAGTGGCTCGGATGGACCGGGTAGCGGAGACGACCGCGGCTTCGACGACCGGGGCTCCAGAGACAGGCCTCATCCCCCGGAGCAGTATCCCGGCAAACGCTCCTCCGACGACCGCTACTCGGAGAGCGGATACTCCAGCGGCGGAAGCTCCGACGGTGGCGGGTATTCTGACGATCGGCAACGCCAAAACGAGGGACGCATTGATTCCCAGGACGATCGCGGCAGCAGTGGGAAGGGCTGGGGGATAGCGGCCGTCATACTGGCCGTGCTCTCCTTTATCGCGGCGTTCCTCCTTGCTTTCTTCAACCTGGTTCTCGCCATACCGGCTCTGATCCTCGGTATCGTAGCTCGCAGGAAGGGTTCGCGCGGGCTCGGGCTGGCGGCGATCATAATCAGCATCCTGGCTATTTTGCTCGGCATCATCATCACCGTAGTTCTCGGGGCCGTCCTGTTGAACAGCCCGGAGTTTCAGCAGATCCTTCAGGAAGCTCAGTAGCTAGCGCTTCTGGCGAGGATTCAAAAGAACGCTCGCTCCTCGCCGGAACTGAATAATCGGTCTTGGAGAGAGCCGGGCTCTGAGACTATACTGGGGCCATGACTTCGAGTGGCTCACAGAGAGAGACGGTCGAGAGACCAGGGGGTGGTGAGGGACTCCGGGAAGACCGGATTCGCCTCTCCCCGCCGGGTGTCCGGGCCAAGCGCGGCGAGCGGGCGCGACTCTACGTGCGCTGGATGCCGCACCTCGGGGCCGAGGCCGTCGCTCTCTATGAACTCCTGCGCGTCCTGCCCGACATCGGGAACGACGAGACCGACCTCGAAGAACTCGCCGAACTCACGCGTTCCACGCCGGAGAACATCGAACGCGCACTCGACCGCCTCACCGAGAACGGCTTCCTCACGAGACGAGACGGCTGGCTTGAGGCGGCATCTCACCCACCCTCGTCTGCGTCTTCACCGTCCGGCAAAAGCGCACAGAGAGACCCGGAGCCCCGGAACCGGAAGGTCGAGCCGGAAAAGTCTGAAAGAGTCGGGAACGTCCGAGAGTCGGAGAGCTTTCCGGAGCGGAAGATCGAAGTCGTCCGGGCGGAGGCGGAGGGTGTTTCGGCGGAGGATTACTTCCGGTACATGGGCACGCTTCCAGCCCCGCACATCATCGAGTTTCTGAACGGATATTCGGGCCGGGACGGGGTGGAGCCGGACGTGGTGCGCGAGGCGTTGAAGATCGCCAGCGAGCGCGACGCCCGGCGCGTCGGGTACGTCAGGAGCATTCTGGAACGGTGGGTCGAGCGCGGGGTAAAGACGATGGAGGAGGTGGAGCTCTTCGAGCAGGACCGCAAGCTCCGGCTCGTGGAGCAGAGCGGGGCCGTCAAGGGCGGCGCGACGGCTCTGAAGGGAATCAGGAAAACCGCCGGAGGGGAGGTGAACGATGGAGCGGATAGACAGACTTCTTCCAGAAGCGAGGAGGATTACAGGTGGTTCTGGGAATAGCGGCAGGAAAGGCCGTGACGATGGGATCTTGAGGCTCGACGACAAGGTCTGTCCGCACTGCGGGCGTGAGCTTCAGGCCGAGTACGTGGAATTTCCTCCGGCCCTTGCGAAAAAATACGGCAAGACCGGCGAGTGGGACTACCTGCCCTGCACCCCGGAGTGCGAGAAGAAGGACGAGCAGCGCGAGTGGGAGCTTGCCCGCCGCGAGTCTCGCGTAGCCTCGTTGAAGGAGCGCAGCGGTCTTTCGAGGCGCATGAAAGGCTACACGCTGGACAACTTCGACAAGTTCGCCAGCGAGAGTACCGTCCGGGCCTTCGAGAAGGTAATGCGGTATGTGGATGAGTGGAATGAGCGCAAGGAAGACGGCGGGGGGCTGTATTTCTTCGGCGGGGTCGGGACGGGCAAGACACATCTGGCGGTCGCGGTGATGAACGAGATCATCCACAAAAAGCGTGTACCGGGGCTCTTCGTTACCGTGCCGGAACTCCTCGACAATATTCGCGGAACCTACAACGACCCCGGACGAAACCTCGATGACTGGATGGACGCCGTGAAGAACGCCGAACTGCTCGTCTTCGACGACCTCGGCTCCGAGAAGGCGACGGAGTGGGTTAGAGAGCGGCTATTCGTGATCATCAGCCACCGCTACCGAGAGGCCCTGCCGACTATATTCACCTCGAACATCGGGCCGCAAGAGCTACCGGCGAAGCTCGGAGAGAGAACGGCCAGCCGGATAATAGCCGTCAGCGAAGGGGTCAAGCTAGAGGGCAGAGATCATCGGGAGACAGCCAGAAACGAGGGAAGATAGCCGTGCGCGAGGAGTTCATGATCACCCGCCAGGGGAAGCAGTACGTACTTTTTGCCGGGTTGCTCGACGAGGCTCACTCGCGCGGCCTGAAAGGTATAGACACCGAGCTTATACAGGTTCCGACCGCAGAGAACGGGAACACCGCTATAGTGAAGGCGACGGTCGAGATGGAGGATAGCCGCGTCTTCGGCGGTATCGGGGACGCATCCCCCGACAACGTCGGACGAAACATCGCGCCCCACATTATCCGGATGGCCGAGACTCGCGCCAAAGCACGCGCACTACGAGACGCTGTGAACGTCGGCTCGACCGCTCTCGAAGAGCTCTCCGACGGCGACGAGGCGCCGCAAGCTCCCTCCGGCAACTACCAGAGCCGAGGGAGCAGCCGCCCGGCCCCGATCCGGGAGGCCAGGCAGCCTTCTGCCCGCCCCCGCCCCGTCGAGGAAGCTCCGCCTGTGGTCGAGCCCGAGTCGGAGTCTTCGCCTTCGAGCTCACCGCAGGATAACGGCCAGTCGATTGGTGAGGCAGCATCTTCCGGCAAGGTCCGCAAGAGCCAGGTGGACCTTTTGAAGACCCTCATCTCCGAGGCTCGCGGCCCGGACGGTCTGGAGCGCATGGAGAAACACCTCGGCAAACCCGTAACCAACCTCACCCGCGAAGAGGCTGACTCCTGGATAGACCGGCTCACCCCCGCCGAAGACCGGGACTGAAAACTCTCCACTTGCCAGAAGTTCCCGACTAGGGCAGACTTCTTGCTACCCGGTAGCGCGAACTCGACGCCGGACGCAGGAAACGGAGGCCCATTCGACATGAACCAGCGTAAAAAAAGGTTCGCCCTTGCGGTCCTGCTGGCCTTCGTATGTCTGCAGGTCTCGGCTTGCGGGAGGGTGGCGTCGCTCTCGGGCGGTAGTTCGTCGCTCGGGCCTCCGCCGGTCGGGGTGCTTTCGTTGAGCTTCATAGACGTCGGGCAGGGGGATTCGATCCTCGTTCAGGCCGGGAGTGAGAGCTACCTCATAGACGCCGGAAACTCGGAGGAAGGCTCGAAGGTCGTGGACTTCCTGCGCTCTCGCGGGGTGGACCAACTGGATGGGATGATCTCGACCAGCGGCGACGCCGATCACTCCGGCGGCCTTGCCGACGTACTAGATGCCTTTACCGTCGAGAACATCTACGTCTCCGGTTACCCGAAAGAAACCCTCACCTACACGAACTTCCTCAGAACGGCTCGCGAGGAGGTGAACACCGAGGGCGCCTCGTTCTCCGCGCTCTCCGCCGGTAATGCCCTCGACTGGGCCGGAAGGCGGGTGGACGTTCTGAACCCACCCGCCTGTAGCGGCGAGGAATATTCCGGTTCCAACGACAGCTCCGTAGCGGTGCTTCTGACTTACGGACGGGCGCGGGTCATACTCGCCGGAGACGCCGAAGAGGACGCCGAGGAATACATATCCCAGAGTCC
>JBPCNU010000229.1:0-9014 GCA_051000975.1 Rubrobacter sp. | reverse complement strand
CCCGTTACCTATATCCCGTACTCCGGCGTCCGCGCCCCGGAGTTCTGGCGCACGATGGACGAGGTATCGAACGTCCTGCCGGACTTCTTCGCGAACCTCAAACACGCGACTGGCGAGGAGGGCCGGGATGTCTATCAGGCCGTGGAACTCGCGCGGCTCGTAACCGAACGCGGCGTAGACCACCTCCACGCCCACTTCGGCACCTCGGCGACCTTGGTCGTCCGAATGGCCTCGCACTTCTCAGAGGTACCGTACACCTTCACCGCCCACGCAAAAGACATCTTCCACGAGAGCGTCGTCCGGGAAGACCTCGCCCGCAAACTCCGCGAGGCCGCAACGGTAGTTACCGTAAGCGATTACAATCGCATCTACTTGCAAGAAGAATACCCGCAGGATGCCCGCTCCATCGTCCGACTCTACAACGGCCTCGACCTCGAAAAGTTCTCCTATGAAGAATCGCAGGAAACCTCCGGGAAGCCGCATGTCGTCGCGGTCGGACGGTTCGTGGAGAAGAAGGGTTTCTCGGACCTGCTCGACGCGGCGGCGATACTGAAGGGGCGCGGCTCGGAGGTCTCGTTCTCGCTCGTAGGCTCCGGGGAGCTGGAGGCCGAACTGCTGGAGCAGCGGGCGAGGCTCGGCCTCGAAGAAGTCGTCGCGATGCCCGGCCCGATGCCGCAGCGCGAGGTCGTGAGCCTCGTGCGCGGGGCAACGGTCTTCGCCGCGCCATGTGTCGTGGGAGAGGACGGCAACCGCGACGGGCTGCCGACCGTGCTGCTCGAAGCGATGGCCCTCGGTACACCGTGCGTCTCGACCGCCGTTACTGGTATACCGGAGGTCATCCGGGACGGCGAGACAGGCCTCATCGCAGCGCAGCACGACCCGGAATCACTCGCCGGTGCCATACAGAAGCTCATCTCCGACGCGGAGCTTCGAAGCCACTACTCGCGGGCGGCCAGAGAGCTCATCGAGTCCGACTTCGACATAACAAAGAACTCTGCCTCCTTGAGAGAAGTCTTCGAGGGCGCGGCCGGCTCCGAGAGGCGCGAGTCGGCGTGAGCACAGCTTCTGGAACACCGAAGGTAGCCTACGTCTCAGCCGATCCCGGCGTCCCGATTTTCGGGCGCAAGGGTTCTTCGGTCCACGTTCAGGAGGTCGTGCGGGCCATGCGCGACCTCGACGTGGAGGTCGAGATTTTCGCCGCCAGAACAGGTGGCGACGCGCCGAACGACCTCGCCGGGGTGCCGGTACACAAGCTGCCGCGCCTGCCGAAGGAGGCGAAAGATGACCTTTTCAGGCGCGAGGCCGCGCTGCTCGCTGCGAACGGAGGACTCTCCGACGCGCTCGAAGAGAACGGACCGTTCCATGCCGTCTACGAACGATATTCCATCTGGAGCCGGGCCGGAATCTCCTACGCCAACGAGAAGAACATCCCCGTCGTGCTGGAGGTCAACAGCCCGCTCATAGAAGAACAGGCAACCCACCGGGGTCTCGTCGACCGCGAAGGCGCGGAGGCGGTAGCGCGGGAAGTCTTCGCGAACGCAGACGCGCTCCTCGCCGTCTCCGGGGGCGTAGCGAAGTATCTTGAAGGCTACGCCGAAGCGGAGAGAATCCACACCATCCCAAACGGCGTCGCCGCCCACCGCTACGGTCCCGAGGTCGAGCCCGCGCTCCCGAAAAAAGACGGATCGTTCGTCGTCGGGTTCGTGGGGACGCTCAAACCCTGGCACGGGCTTTCAGGTCTCGCGGAGGCTTTTTCTGCCCTTCACCGGGAGCGGCCTGCGAGCCGGCTGCTCGTGGTCGGTGACGGGCCGGAGCTAGCGAACATGGAGCGCGACCTCGACGGGCGCGGGCTTCTGGACTCCGTTCACTTCACCGGGGCCGTCGGGCCAGGGGAGGTTCCGGGGCTTCTGGCCTCGATGGATGTCGGGGTCGCGCCTTATCCATCCGGCGGGGATGATTTCTACTTCTCGCCCCTGAAGGTCTACGAGTACCTGGCGGCAGGGCTTCCCGTCGTGGCGAGTCGGGTCGGGCAGTTGGGGGAACTCATACAGAGCGGGGCGAACGGCCTGCTCTACGAACCGGGTGAGGTGGCCGCGCTCGCGGAGGCCATGATCCTCCTCGAAGAAGACGGTGACCTGCGCGAGAGCCTCGGCTCCAAAGCCAGGCAGACCGTCCTCGAAAGCCACACTTGGGAGTCGGTTGCGCGTAATATCCTGGATCTCCTGGGCTTGAACGTCGCGGCGAAGAGGTAAAAGAAAAAGATGTCCGAGACAGCGACAAAGGCCGGAAGACCGAAGAGCGCCGTCGAGACGCTGCCACGCTTCATCGGGATGCTCCGGCAGATGTGGCCGTACATAAAGAACTACAAGGGGACGCTCGCGCTCTCCTTTCTCGCTTTGTTCGCCGAGATCGGCTTCCGGCTTCTGGAACCCTGGGCCATCGCCATCGTCATCGACCACGTGCTGGTGGATATACCCGGTGCGGAGCGCAACATCCTCCCGATACTCAGCCGCTACGAACTCACCCCGATGGACCTCCTCTACGTCGCCGCCGGGTTCCTCGTCGTGACGGTCTCCTTGCGGGCGTTCTGCTCGTACCTCAGCACAATCGGTTTCGCCATCGTCGGGAACCGAGTGCTGACCGAGGTCCGGGGGAGGCTCTACGATCACCTGCAGCGACTCTCGCTGGCGTATCACGGGAAAGCTCGCTCGGGAGATTTAACCGTGCGGGTCATCGGGGACATCGGGAAGTTGCAGGAGGTCGCGGTAACGGCCGTCATGCCGCTCATTGCAAATGTCTTCGTCCTGGTCGGAATGATGAGCGTCATGTTCATACTGAACTGGCAACTCGCCCTGATCTCGGTCGTAACCCTGCCGCTCTTTGCGCTCTCCTCGACGCGCCTGAGCCGCAACATAAGCTCTGTCTCCCGCGACCAGCGCAAGCGCGAGGGGGCGATGGCCTCGACTGCCTCGGAGTCCATCGGGGCGATAAAGGTCGTGCAGGCCCTCTCGCTGGAGAAAGTCTTCTCGAAGAGCTTCTCCAGCGAGAACGCCAAGAGCATGAAGGAGGGCGTGCGGGCGAAGCGGCTCGCGGCGCGGCTGGAGCGCTCGGCTGATGTGCTGATCGCCATCTCGACCGCGCTCGTCCTTTTCTTCGGGGCGCGGCTCGCTCTCTCGGGCGGCCTCTCGCCGGGGGAACTCGTGGTCTTCATGACGTACCTCAAGAGCGCGTTCAAACCGGTGAGGGACTTCGCCAAGTACACCGGCAGGCTCGCCCGGGCGACCGCCTCCGGTGAGCGGGTGATGGAGATTCTCCAGGAAAAGCCGGACGTGAAAGACCTTCCGCACGCAAAGCCAGCCCCGCCGTTCACCGGACGGGTCGCCTTCGAGAACGTGGGCTTCGGCTACGAGCCGGACCGCCGGGTGATGAGCGGGATGAACCTGACGGTCGAGCCGGGCCGGAGCATCGTGCTCGTCGGGCCGTCGGGGAATGGGAAATCTACCCTGGCCAACCTGCTCTTACGTCTCTACGATCCGCAGGAGGGGCGCGTGATGATAGACGGCAGGGACATCCGGGACTACACGCTCGAATCGCTTCGGGCTCAGATCAGCGTCGTGATGCAGGATAGCCTGCTCTTCGCCGCGACGGTCAAGGAGAACATAACCTACGGTGCGAACCACGAGCCGACGGACGAAGAAGTAGTGCGGGCGGCGAAGCTCGCCGGAGCCGACGACTTCATCGAGGAGATGCCCGAAGGCTACGACACCGTACTCTCGGAGCGCGGGTCGAGCCTCTCCGGTGGGCAGCGACAAAGGATCTCGGTCGCGAGAGCCGCCATCCGCAAGGCTCCGATACTGCTCTTCGACGAGCCGACGACCGGGCTCGACGAGGAGAACGAGCGATGGGTCTCGGAGGCGTTGGAGCGGTTGTCGGAGGACAAGACCGCGTTCATGATCACCCACGACCTCGCCCTCGCTTCGCGGGCCGATGAGATCATGTACGTCGAGGACGGTCGTATCGCCGAACACGGCTCGCACGAGGAACTCCTCGCCGCCGACGGTCGCTACGCTACGCTCTATCGCCTCCAGACGGTCTCCCGCGAGATAGAAGACGAGATAGAAGGGATAGAAGATACGGAAGGTATGGAGGAAGTCGGGAAGGAGCGGCATGCGGCACGCCCCGGTAGATAAGCTCGCCCGGCTCGCCCCCGAGGATGCCGACCTGGTCCGGCGCGACGGCGACCTTCCCGGTCTCACGACCCTCCTCGACCCACAGTCGTTCCTCGAAGCCATGAACGGCGCGCTACCGGAGGCCGGGATCGCCGCCGCCGAACCGCTCTACGCTCGCTACAAGCCCCAGATGAACCTCCTACTTCAGTACGCACTCCAAACCCAAAGCGGCGAAGAGAGCCTCGTCTACGCTAAAGCCTACGGACCCGACGCGCCGCCGCACCTCGAAAAAGCCCGGAACAAACCCGGCATCACGGGTTCACTCGGCACGAAATGCTTCGTTATAGAAGACCTGAAGATGGTCGTCTCGCCCTTTCCGAACGACAGTCGCCTCAAGCAACTCCGCTACTTGGAAGACAAGGGAGGGGTAAAGAAAATGCTGCGCGGGCTCTGCATCGCGGCAAAAAATCCTGCCCCGCTCGAAACGTTGCGCTACAAGCCGGAGAGGCGATACGTCGCACGGTATGCCGGGGGAGATGGAGCGGTCGTGAAGTTCTACGCCCCCGGTGACTACGAGCGGGCCGAGTCCAACGCCTCGGCGTTCGAGGAAGGCTTCAAGAGGACGGGCCCGTTGCGTCTGGCCCGGATGCTCGGCGGCTCTGAAGAGTACGCTGCGATCTCGACCGAGTGGGCCGAAGGTCGTAATCTGGAAGAAGTCTTGCGGAGCCCCTCAGACGGCGAAGAGGTAGCGAGGCTCGCCGGGGCCGCGCTTGCGGAGCTTCATGCCCAGGATGTGCGCGGCCTCAAGTACACGACCCGTCAGGAGGAGGTCAATGACCTGTCTGTACTGGGGAGCGGGTTGGCCTTCACGTTGCCCGATCTGGCCGTAGAAACCTACGCGCTCGTCGGGCGGCTTGCGCCCGAGATGCTCGCCGCGCCGCTCGAACCCGTCCCGGTACACGGCGACTTCTACGACGAGCAGGCCATAGTCGCCGGGGATCACATAACCATCCTCGACCTCGACCGGGCGACCTTCGGCGACCCCGCCTCCGACCTCGGCAACTTCGCCGCTCATCTGGAGAGGGACGCTCTCTCCGGCGAACTGACCCGAGAAGACGTACGTAGACTGGAGCAGGCACTCCTCGACGGCTACGATCCTCGCGGCAACTCGGAGGTCCGAGGACGGTTCGCACTCTACAAGGCCGCCGGATTGCTCAAGCTCGCACCCGAACCCTTCCGCCGCCGCCGGGCGGGATGGCCCGACGAGACGCGGGGGATTATCCACCGCTCGCGGGAAATTCTCGACGCCGGTTGAACGTACAGGAACCCGACCCCCGCGAAGACCCGAAGATGCCCTTTCTCTCTGGCGCGCTGGACCTGGTAGTTGCAGAGAAAGTTCTATCCGCAGCCCTCGGTACGCTCGAAGTGAAGAGCGCCTCGCTCGTGCGCTACCGGGCTGGTCGGCGGGCTTTGATCTCCTACAACCTCACCGATTCCGAGCGTTTCGGCAGCCTGATCGTGCTCGGTAAGATCCGGGCCAGAGGCACGGACGAACGCAGCCATGCCGTCCAGTCGGAACTCCACGAAGCAGGGTTCCCCGTCCCGCGCACACTAGGTCTCGTCCCCGAATTCTCGATGTGGCTCCAGGAAAATATCGTCGGCGTGGAAGCGACGGCCCTCCTCGGTGGAAACGAGGGGTTGCTAGTCGCGGCAGACTCGGCCCGGCTCGTAAAAAGGCTTCACGGTTCAGGGGTGAAGCCGCGCAGGAAGCCTCACACTCTGGCAGATGAGATCGGGGTTCTTGAAGAACGCCTACCGCTCGTTGTGGCGCGAAGGCCGGAACTCGCCGGGCGAATAGAGCGATTGCTCGGTGGCTCGCGCAAGCTCGCTTGCGGAATAAAAGAACCCGAGGCGAAGACCGGGATACACCGGGACTTCTATCAGGATCAGGTACTCTTCGCAGAAGATAGCCCGTACCTCCTCGACCTCGATCTCTACTGCGAGGGTGACCCGGCCCTCGACGCCGGAAACTTCCTCGCCCACATCGCCGAGCAATCCTTGAGAGAACACGACGATCCTGCCGCGCTCTCCTCACTGGGGGACGCCTTTCTAGGAGAGTTCGTCGGCGGAGAAGAGGAGCTAGCCGAACGAGTCAGCCTCTATCGCACGCTCACGTTGGTGCGGCATGTCTGGATCAGCGACCGTATCCCCGCCCGCCAGACTTTCACCCCTGAAATCCTCGCCCTCTGCGAAGAACTGCTCGCTGGAGAATAGGCTCGCAACTACGGCTACGGCTCAGAGTCCCCTGGACTTCGCGAACGACTCCAGCCTCTCCATCACCTCTCGGACGATCGAGTGGTTTTCCGGCTTCGGCTTACCCTACTATCGGCACTCTGCTCCCGATCCGTTGAAGGAGAATCAGGTGAGTGTGAGAAGCCTCTAATTTTCGGAAATCCTCTGATCCGGGCAGGGAAATGTTCAGGGCTTGAAGGAAGTTTTCGGTTCGGGGATGAAGTGTGGGAGTCGAATGGACATCGTCGTACCTCCGCCCCGGTTGCTTCTGGCGAGGATCTCACCGCCGTGGGCCTCGACGATGGTCTGGGCTATTGGGAGGCCGAGCCCGGTGCCGCCGAGTTTACGGGAACGGGTCTTGTCGAGGCGGTAGAACCGGTCGAAGATCCTCTCCAGGTCCTCTTCGGGGATACCGGGGCCTTCGTCCCTGACTTCGATGGTGAGGTGGGAGTCGTCCGACCTCGTGGCGAGGGTTATGGGGCCGTCGTCCCCGGCGTACTTGGCGGCGTTGTCTACGAGGATCATGGCGGCCTGTTCTATGCGGGGCGGGTCCAGGGCGAACTCGCCCTTCGCCCGGAGGTCGGTTTCGAGTTTGGCGGAGCGTTCGTGGGCCAGCATCCCGGCGCGGGCGGCGACCTCCAGGAGCATCGACTCGACCTCGATGGGGACGAGCTCCAGGGGCAGGGACGACGAATCCGAGCGAGAAAGGAAGAGCAAATCTTCGACCATCCGGCTCATCTTGTCCGACTCGGTGAGGATCTCGGCGAGTATCTCTCGCTGCGTTTCGTCGCTCTGGAGTTGGAGTCCGATCTCGGCGTTGCCTCGCAGCACGGTCAGGGGCGTTCTCAGTTCGTGCGACACGTCGGCGAGGAAGTCGGTCTTGGCCTTCGAGGCGGCGGCGAGTTCTCCGGCCGCTTTCTGCTGGCTCCTGTAGAGCATCCTGAGCTCGTTCACTATCCGGAAAGTCGCGTAGGAGAGCATCGCCCCGACGAGCAGCAGCCCGAGGACGACGGCGGAGATCGCGATCATCCCCGCCCGGGCCTCGCGGTCCACGCGCGAGAGAGAGTCCTCCGAGAGATCCTCGCCGACCTCGTCTATCTCGGCCGCTGCGAGCTGCATCTCGTCTATCCTCGCGAGGGCCAGATCGTTTGCCGCGTCCCAGGGAACCCTGTCGCCGGTCTCCTCAAACTTTTCTATCGCGGCTATGTACTCCGAGTAGTACCTCTCCGCCAGAACTCTCAACTCCTCCGGCGAGGCGATATCGTACTCCCGGATCTCGAGGTCGGCGTACTCGTCTATCTCTTCTTGAAGCAGGACGTAAGAATTCTCCAGCGAGGCGATGCCCGCTCGCGTCGGCCCCTGAGGTCCGAAGTAGAGCGTCCGCTGCTGCTGACGTACCTCGAGAGCCGCGACCCGCAGATCGTCGCCGTGATCCTCGAGTTCCACGTCGTACTCTAGGGCGTCGGCGGCGGCGTTTCGGATGTCCCGGTTGACGAAGACCCCGAGGAGACCGACTACGATGATCGCAGCCAGCATCCCGAGCAGCGCGCCCATCGCCAGCCGCCACGGATGCCGGTAAGGTGAGTCTGAGTCGGGCGGGCCGCCGTTCGCCCCGTTTCCGGCGGGTTCGGCGTTCACGGCTTCTTTTTCGGCGTCAATAATGCTCATGTGTCACCGTATAGTAAGTTATGGGCGAGATCTGAAACACGAAGGGGAAAGATGAAGATACTGCTCGTAGAGGACGAACCGGGTATTTCCCGGATGTTGCAGCGCGGCCTGATGACGCAAGGATACTCGACCATCGCAGCAGATACCGGGGATGAGGGGCTGAGGCTCGCCGTCGAGGAAGACGTGGACCTCGTCCTGCTCGACATCATGCTCCCCGGCCTCGACGGGCGGCAGATACTCAAACGACTCCGGCTCCGAAAGCCCGACCTCCCGGTCATCATGCTCACCGCCAGAGACGAGGTCTCCTCCAAGGTCTCCGCACTCGACGATGGGGCCGACGATTACCTTACCAAGCCCTTCGCCCTCGAAGAACTCCTCGCCCGCATTCGGGTACTCGGGCGCCGCTCTGAGCAGGGTGATTCCTCCGTTATCGAAGCCGGAGAGCTCAAGGTAGACCTCCTCGCGCACCGCGTCTGGGTCTCGGGCAGGCAGGTGGATCTCTCCAGCCGGGAGTTCGCCCTTCTCGAATACTTCATCAAGCACCCCGGACACGTCCTGAGCCGACAGCAGATACTCTCCGCCATCTGGGACTACTCCTTCGACCCCGGCTCCAACATCGTTGACGTGTACGTCCGGTACCTCAGAAAGAAGATAGACCAGACCGGAAAGCCGTCTGTGATCACGACCGTCCGGGGCGTCGGATACCGCTTCGACAAACCCGACGAGGCCTGACCCCGCACCCGAGGATACGCCCGAAAGCCTAATCGTCGTCGAACTCGTAGTCGTCGTCATCGTAACCATCGTCGTAAACGGGGACGGCCTGTTGGGGTGCAGCTTGTTGAGGTGCCGCCTGTTGGGGAGCGGTCTGTTGCGAGGCTTCCTGAG
>JBPCNU010000228.1:0-2787 GCA_051000975.1 Rubrobacter sp. | reverse complement strand
GCGAAGCGTATCCCGCGCCCCGAGCCCGGCAGGAACGGCTCCTGCGTCCGTAAGCGTCTTCCACAACCTCGGAGCGCCGTCAGGCTTCAGGTAGACCTCGAACCCATCCTCCCCGGTATACCCGGTGCGGGAGATGATGGCAGATTTTTCGTCCACCTCCCCCTCGATGAAGCGGTAATACTTCATGGAGTTCAGGTCCGTCTGCGTGAACCGCTGGAGCATCTCGACGGCCTCCGGCCCCTGAAGCGCGAGCAAGGCCCACTCGTCCGACTCGTCGGCTATCTCGACGTCGAGATCGGCGGTGTTCAGGCGGAAGTGCGATACGTCCTTCTCCCGATTGGCCGCGTTGACCACGACCATGAAGTCGTCGGACCTTTTATAGACGAGCACGTCGTCCACCGTACCGCCGCTCTCGTGGCAGACGGCGGCGTATCCGGCCTGCCCGGCTTCGAGGCGCGACACGTCGCGGGTAACGAGCCGCTGCACGGCGGCCTCAGCCTCCGGCCCCCGGAAGAAGACCTCGCCCATGTGGGACACATCGAAGAGACCGGCCCGCTCGCGAACGGCGTTGTGTTCGGCCTTTATCCCGCCGTTCTCGCCTGTGTACTGAACGGGCATCTCGTAGCCCGCGAAGTCAACGAGCTTCGCCCCGGCGGCGACGTGTTCGTCGTAGAGCGGGGTCCGCTTGAGGCCGTCTTTCGCCACCGGCTACCACCGCGCCTTGAGGTTGCGGGCAGCGCGGGTTTCGTCGAGGCGGCGAGTCGGGGCGGTCGTGGGGGCGGCTTCGAGGTCTTCGTTGGGGATCTCCGCCAGCTGGAGCATCGCGTCGATGAAGTCGTCGAGGGTCTCTTTCGACTCAGTCTCGGTCGGCTCGATGAGCATGGCCTCCTTCACAACGAGCGGGAAGTAGATCGTCGGCGGATGATAGCCGAAGTCTATGAGCCCCTTGGCGATGTCGAGGGCGCGTTTGCCTTCCGGCGGCTGGATGACGACCTCGTGCTTGCAGAGTTCGTTGTACGGGACGCGATACGCATCGCCGAGCTTCGCCCGGATGTAGTTGGCGTTCAGAACGGCCATGTCGGTAACATCCTGGAGGCCCGGGCCGTGCATCTTTATGTAGTTCCACGCCCGCAGTACCGGGCCGAAGTTACCGTGAAACCCGGCGACCCGCCCGATGGACTTCTCCGGCCTTGCGAACCGGAAGTCTTCCCCGTTGCGCTCCACGACCGGGTCGGGCCGGAAATCCGCCAATTTTTCGATGCTGGCGATGGCTCCACAACCGGGGCCGCCGCCGCCGTGCGGAGTGGAGAAGGTCTTGTGGAGGTTGTAGTGCATGATGTCCACGCCCGCGTCGGCGGGTCGGAGACGACCGAGGTTCGCGTTCATGTTCGCGCCGTCCATGTAGAGGAATGCCCCGGCATCGTGGAGGATCCCGGCTATCTCGGAGATGTTGCGTTCGTAGACTCCGCAGGTGTTGGGGTTCGTGATCATGAGCGCGGCCGTCGTGCCGTCTACCGCCTCACGCAACTCTTCCACATCGACCCCGCCGTGCTCATCCACCCCGACTTCCTTCGAGGAAAACCCGGCCATCGTAGCCGTAGCCGGGTTAGTGCCGTGCGCCGTCTCCGGTACGATGACGGTTGTACGCTCGTCGTCCCCCGCGTCCTCGAAATACCGCTTCACCATGAGGATGCTCGTGAGTTCCCCCTGCGCCCCGGCGAGCGGCTGCAGCGAGACCGCCGGAAGGCCGGATATCTCCGCGAGGAAACCCTGCAGCTCGTGCATGACCTGCAAAGCTCCCTGCGCCTGAGCCTCCGGCTGGAGCGGGTGCAGCCCGGCGAAACCGGGGTTCGCAGCGGCGACCTCGTTCGCCCTCGGGTTATGCTTCATCGTGCAGGAGCCAAGCGGGTAGAACGTCGTGTCTATGGCCTGGTTCTTGCGCGAGAGGTTCGTGTAGTGCCTGACGACGGTCGGCTCGTCCACCTCCGGGAGGCCGGGTTTTTCGTTTCGCAGATGCTTTTTGGGAACGACGCTCGACAACTCGATGTCGTCCACGTCGTTCTTCGGGAGGGTGAACCCCCGGCGTCCCTCGCGTCCTCTGTCCCGGATCAAAGCCCCGAGCACGTCCGTCTTCTCGCTAAGCATTCGCAACCTCCCCGTTCTTCCCGTTTCCGACCGCTTTCGATACGACCTCGACGAAGGCGTCCATCTCGTCCCTCGTGCGCTTTTCCGTGACCGCCACGAGCATTCCTCCGTCCCCGAGATCGTAACCACCGACAAGCCCGGCCTCCAGAAGAGCCTTGTTCACTACACCGGCGTCCCCGACGTCAACGACGAACTCCCACAGAAACGGTGCTTCGGGATAGCGAAGCTTCAGCCCGGCATCGGTCAGTTGATCGGCCAGATAGTGAGCTTTCGAGGCGGAGAGATGAGCTACTTCGCTGAGTCCTTCCGGCCCGAGGAGCGCGGCGTAGACAGTCGCAGCAAGAGCGGTCAGCGCCTGGTTGGTGCAGATGTTGGAGTTCGCCTTCGCACGGCGGATATCCTGCTCGCGTCCGCGCAGAGTCAGAACGTAGGCGAGCTTGCCGTCAGCGTCAACGGTCTCTCCGGCGATGCGCCCCGGTAGCTGCCTTACGGACTTCTCGCGGGTCGCCATGTACCCAGCGTACGGCCCGCCGAAGGAGAGGTTCATCCCTAGCGGCTGAGCCTCCCCCACCGCGATATCCGCTCCGAGGTTCCCCGGAGCCTCCAGCACCGCCAGCGAGACCGGGTCACAGACCGCCACGC
>JBPCNU010000227.1:0-4505 GCA_051000975.1 Rubrobacter sp. | reverse complement strand
CCACGACGCCGGATATAGCTCTGGAGCGCGCCGAACGCATAGACGAGCGTCTGAAGAACGGCGACGAGGTAAAACTCTGGGAGGGTGTGCCGCTCGTCGTGAAGGACGTCCTCTCGACCAGAGGAACGCGCACGACCTGCGGTTCGAAGATGCTTGAGGAATTCATCCCGGTCTTCAACGCGACCGCGCTCACGAACTTCTCCAGAGACCTCGTAATGGTCGGGAAAGCGAACATGGACGAGTTCGCGATGGGTTCCTCCACGGAGAACTCCGCTTACTTCCCGACAAAGAACCCCTGGGGTCTGGATCGGGTGCCGGGTGGTTCTTCCGGTGGTTCCGCCGCCGCCGTAGCCGCCGGAGAAGGCTGGTGGGCGCTCGGGACGGACACGGGCGGGTCGGTCAGACAGCCCGCCTCGTTCTGCGGGATGGTCGGGTTGAAGCCGACCTACGGGCGAGTCTCGCGGTACGGACTAATAGCGTTCGCCTCTTCCCTGGATCAGATCGGCCCCATGACCCGCGACGTGCGCGACGCCGCGTTGCTACTGCAAGCCATCGCCGGTTATGATCTGCTAGATTCGACGAGCGCGAACGTCGATGTGCCGGACTACCTCTCCGGCCTCGAAGACGGCGTCTCCGGCCTGAGGGTCGGGGTCGTCACGGAGCTGATGGGGGCCGAAGGTGTCGAGCCGGAGGTCCGGGAGATCACCGAGAAGACCGTCCGCGACCTCGAAGCCGCCGGAGCCTCGGTCGGGGAGGTCAGCCTGCCGCACGCGACCTACGGGCTACCGGCCTACTACATTATCGCCCCGGCGGAGCTTTCGTCGAACCTCGCCCGTTTCGACGGCGTTCGCTACGGCCTGCGCGCTGAAGCCTCCGGCGTCCACGAGATGTACCGCAAGACCCGCGAGGCCGGGTTCGGGGACGAAGCGAAGCGAAGGATCATGCTCGGCACGTACGCGCTTTCGAGCGGCTACTACGACGCCTACTACGCCCAGGCCCAGAAGGTCAGGACGCGCATCGTCGAGGATTTCCAGAACGCCTTCGCCGACTACGACGTGCTCGTCACCCCGACCTGCCCAACCCCGGCCTTCAAGCTCGGCGACAAGGTGGATGATCCGCTCGCCATGTACGCCAACGACATCTGCGCCGTGCCAGCGTCCCTCGCGGGCATCCCGGCCATAAGCATCCCCGCCGGGCTCTCCGACGGGATGCCGGTCGGGGTACAGTTGATGACGAACCACTTCGAGGAACCGAAGCTGTTGCGGGCGGCGTATGCTGCGGAGCAAGCCTCGGACTTTCGTTTCGAGGTGAAGCCGTCTTGAGGGCCTGCGTTGGTAGAATCCGGGTGTCTGGATCGGCTGGATCTGAAGCGGTGAGCGAGGTGTTTGGAGTTTGACACAGACAGCGAAAGAGTCGGTAAAGGGACGCACCTTCGAGGCGGTAATCGGGCTGGAGTTCCACGTCCACCTCGCCACGAAGACGAAGATGTTCTGCGGCTGCCGCGTTACCTACGGCGACGAACCGAACACCCACACCTGCCCGGTCTGCCTCGGGCATCCGGGGGCGTTGCCCGTCGTCAACGAACGGGCGATGGAGCTCGGTGCCAGGGCGGGGCTCGCGCTGAACGCGACCGTCAACGAGCGGTCGGTCTTCGCCAGAAAGAACTATTTTTATCCCGATCTGCCGAAGGGGTATCAGATAAGCCAGTTCGATGAGCCGATCTGCACCGGAGGCCACGTTGACGTGCCCGTCGGCGACGAAACCGTCCGCGTCGGAATAACCCGGCTGCATCTGGAAGAAGACGCCGCGAAGAACGTCCACGTCGGCGAGTCGGGGAGGATGCACGGCTCCACTTCCTCGCTCGTCGACTTCAACCGGGGCGGCACGCCCCTGATGGAGATAGTAACCGAGCCGGATATCCCCTCGCCCGAAGCGGCAAGGGCGACGGCGAACCAGTTGAAGGAGATCATGCGTGCGATAGGCGTCTCCGAGGCGGACATGGAGAAGGGCCAGCTCCGCTGCGACGCAAACGTCTCCATCAGGAACAGGGACGGCTCCTTCGGCACGAAGACGGAACTCAAGAACATGAACTCCTTCCGCTACGTGGAGCGCGGTCTGGTGAGGGAACTCGAACGTCAGCGTGAGATCTTGGAGTCCGGCGGGCGCGTCGAGCAGGCGACGATGCACTACGACCCGGAGCGCGACGAGGTCTACTCCCTGCGCAGCAAGGAAGAGGCTCACGACTACCGCTACTTCCCGGAGCCGGACCTTCTGCCCGTCGAGCATACAGAAGAGTGGGTGGACGAAATCCGCTCCCGGATGCCCGAACTCCCGGACGAGATGCGCCGTCGCTTCGTCTCCGACTACGGCCTTTCAGGGTACGACGCCGGAGTGCTTGCGGCAGACCGGGACCTCGCCGCTTTCTACGAAGCGGTAGCTGAAGAGACCGACCCGAAGCAGGCCGCCAACTGGACGAGCGGAGACCTCCGCGCGCTGCTCAACGAAAAGAACACCGGGGTAAAAGAGTCGAAGGTTACGCCGCAGCACCTCATCAAGCTCATCAAGCTCGTCGAAGGCGGTACGGTCAGCCGCAGCGCGGCCAAGACGGTGCTTGCGAAGGTCTTCGAGACGGGCGACGAACCTGCCGCGGTCGTCGAGCGGGAAGGTCTGGCACAGACCGAATCGAGCGAGCTATCGGGGATTCTGGACGATGTAATCGCAAAGAACCCGGATGAGGCGGAGCGGGTTCGGGGCGGGGATCAGAAAGTAATAGGCTTCCTCGTCGGGCAGGTTACGAAGGCGACTCGCGGCAACGCCGATGGTGGCGAGGTTCGGAAGCTCTTCCTCGAAAAGCTCGGTTCCTGAGTTGTCTGAATCTACAGGACCCAACGGAACCTTGAAGGTAGCGGTCGTCTCGCCGGACGCCGCCGGGCTTGCGAAGTCGGTGGCCGCTCCCGACCTGGAAACGACGACATTCGGCGTGCCGTTCTATTCGGGGGGCTGGGGCGTCGCGCTGGTGCGGGAGTGGGTCGCGGACAGGCTGGAGATGGACCTGCTCGCCGAGGCACCGGACGCGCTCGTCTTCGAGGCCGAGACCCCGGCGGAGCTTGCCGGGATCATCATCGCCGCCGTCCGACTGAACCTTCCGGCAGCCTGTGTAGTGCCGCCGAAGGGTGTTTTTACCGCCACCATCGCCGCGCTAGGTTTCACGCCGCTGGATGATGGCGTGGGCCTCTCAGAACTGGTGAGAGGCGCGGTCGAGGAAAAGGGTCTTCGCGCCCGGAGGCTGGTGGACAGCTTCTCGCTGGCGAACGCGCTGCGGGTCGCGCTCTCGCTCGGCTCCGGGTCGGAGACGTTCGTCCATCTCGCCGCGATAGGCCGGGAGGCGGACGTGGTCGGGTTCCCGAGGATGGCGCGAGTCCTCACCCCGGAGACCCCGGCCGTTACGCGACCCGGATCAGGGTGGTACGCCGAGAACGGACTCCCCGGCATACTAGATCACCTCGGGGACGCTCTACGGGATGTGAAGACGATCTCGGGTACGCTGAAATCGTACGTGGTCGAGGCTTCCGAGCGTCCGGGCGAGGAGTACAGCCACGACTTCGTGACGGCCAGGACATCCGGTTCGGAGGTGTTGTGCCGGGTTCCGGTGGGGGTAGAGGAGATCTCGGGCCGCTGCCGGGTCTTCGACTCCGAGGCCGCCGCCATCGAGGGGCTCCAGAAAGTCCTCGAAGCCCCCGAAAACTCGGATAACTCGGAAGAATCAGCTGACGCGGGGGATCATGAAGAGGACCCGGTGGTATTCGTGGTGCGTGGTTACGGCCCGAGCGCGGTTCCGGGGCTGGCCGTTCTGGATGAGCTTGCGCGTTCCATCGAATCGCTCGGCCTTTCGGATCGAGTCTCGGTCCTGACCGACGGGCTCGCCCCGGACGGCGCACCTGGTTCGTGGGCCTCGATGTTCTCGCCGGAGGCCGCTTCGGGGGGTGTGATCGGGCGTCTCACCAACGACGATCTCCTGAAGATAGATCTCGCCGAGGGCCGCATCCTGACCTCCGTTACGACCGAGGACATCTCCCTCCGCCGGACGTTCAGGAAGACGCCTCAGAAGAGCCTCTCCGTCTACGCCAAGCGGTACGCAAAGAACAACCTCACCGCTATCGAGGGCGCGACCTTCGGATAGACCCAGCTCACTTCCCATACCAGCGATGAGATCTCCCCATCCCAGAAGCCTAATGCTGGAAGACTGGCGCTGGAATCGCCGGTCGAGTTTAATTGCGCCATGGATCACACGACCGCAACCGCCCTCAACTACTACCCGATAAAATCCTGCGCCGGAACGAGCGTAGAATCCCTCGACGCTGACACCCTCGGACCGACCTACGACCGCCGCTTCATGCTCGTGGACCAGGACGGCATTTTTCTCTCCCAGCGCGAGCTGCCGGAACTCTCCCTTATCACCCCGAAGGTCGAGGAAGACAGCCTGCACGTCGAGGCTCCGGGCATGG
>JBPCNU010000226.1:0-9704 GCA_051000975.1 Rubrobacter sp. | reverse complement strand
CCGTGATCCAGATCAAGAACTAATACTAGTATTTCCGCAAACGTGATTTTAACGCGTATTCTCTCTCACACGAATCCAGAATCGGCCTCCTGGGCATGCTCTTGAGAGTAGTTGTCAGGTAGGCGCGACGGAGCATCGCTTGTAACACGTTCTGGGCTGTTTCGAGCTGTTTTATCGGGAGTTATTGTCGTTAGCGGGCTATTCCGTCTGTTCCGTCCCGGTCGCTTCGAAGACGCCCCGTGCGATGGAGATGCGTCCTTCCCGGAGATTTCGTACCTGGTTTCCGAACATTTCTTTGAAAGAAGGGCCGAGTACAAGCGGCAGGCCGAGTGGAGGCGGGCCGGAGGGTGGGCCGGACGGCATCTCGGCGGCGCGCTCGCGAAACCATTCGGCGGCTTCGGTGGTCTCATCCATCCAGACGAGTTGACGGAGGCCGGTTCCGGCGATGGTGCTTCGCAGCTCATCCTGAGTCATCAGGTGGCTGATGGCGGGTTCTCTGGCCCAGGGGACGGGGTAGTAGATATCCTGTCCTTCGACGGAGAATATTTCGTGCATCGCGAGCCGCCCGCCCGGTTTGAGGACGCGTCGGATCTCGGAGTAGAGGCTGGGTTTGTCCGGGATGTTCATGGTGCTGTGCTGGGTCCAGACGGCATTGAAGCTCGCGTCGGGGTGCGGCAGGTCGAGGGCGCTCGCGTGGGTGAAAGAGATGAGGTCGTCGAGGTTGGTGCGGGTGGTGAGTTCTCGTCCGACGCGGCAGAACTCTTCGGTGATATCGAGGACTTCTACCGTGCAACCGACCTGCGAGGCGAGGGTTCGGGCCGGACCGCCGAGGCCGCCACCGACATCGAGGACGCGCATCCCGGAGGTTATGCCGGAGGCGCTGGCGAGGTCCAGCGTCGCCTGTCTGCCCCGGGAGTGGAACTGGTCGAGGGGGGCGAGGTCTTCCGGCGTGAGGTGGTCCGGGTCTTTACCGTTTACGGTCAGGGCCGAGTTGATTCGCTCCCAGAGGCTCTGACCTCCGTAGCTGTAGTGCTCGTCTATAGATCGCTCGTAATCATTCTTCGCCATGGCTTGCTCCTTTCATTGTATATGATCTCGCTTGTAAGACACCGGTGCAAGTTCCGGGGGCGTTTTTTGATTCAGGAGAGCATCCTGCGGGTATCAACGGGATCACCGAAGGGGAACCTATTTTCTCGGAAAGGCAGTTTTCATGGCTGACACGAAGAACGGTCCGGGGCTGCACCCGGACACGGTGAAGCTGGCGCAGGGGGCGAACTTTGGTTCGATCACTACTATGCTACCGAGCGGCAGCTTTCAGACGCATCTAATCTGGGTGGACACCGACGGCGAGCGGGTTCTGGTGAACACCGAGGTGCATCGTCAGAAATACAAGAACGTCCAGAGCGATCCCAGGATCACGCTGACCATCCGCGACGAAGAAAATCCGTACCGCTACGCCGAGATTCGGGGCAGGGTGGACGAGACCGTTACCGGGCAGGTCGCACGCGAGCACATAGACCAATTGTCGCAGAAGTACAACGGCGAGGACTACCCGGTGGACCAGATAAAGAGCGAGCGCGTCCAGATGTGGATCGTCCCCGAACGCCAGACCGTCGTGGATCAGACCAACCCCGACGTCGGAGCCTGAACGTCTAGCTGGAGGACTCCCACTCGCGCATCTCGCGCCCTATGAAGTGCGAGACGACCGACCCGTAGAGAGCCTCGACGAAATCCGCATCCAGGTTCTCTTCGGTCGCCCAGCTTCGACGGTCTTCGAGCATCGCCTTCTGGCGTTCCGAAGCCCGGACGGACGATGCGCTCGTCTTGAACTTTGCGGCTGCTTCGACGTACCTCGCTCGTTCTCCGAGGAGCCGGACTGTCTCCCGGTCCAGACCGTCTATCGCGGCGCGGACGTCGGCCATGTCCCGGCAGTCTTCGGGGCGTTTTAGCTCGTCCGGGTTCACAGAGCTTCCGGGATGGATACTTCTAGCTTCACGTCTCCCGCGATGAGTTCACCGGCTACGTCGGCGCGGCGTTTGAGATAGCCGAGGGCATAAATTTTGCCGTCCACCGTGAGCGGCGCGACGCTCGTGAGGTAGCCCGCTGCCTTGTCTTCCTGGAGGATCGAAGCCCCCGGCCGCGCCTCTCCCTCGACGATAAAGCGGTGGAGGAACTTGTTCGGCTGGCCCCGGTAATGCATCCTCGCGACGGTCTCCTGACCGGGGTAGCAGCCCTTCTTGAAGTCAACGGCCCTCTCTTCGAGTAGAGCCTCTGCCGGAAAGCTCTCCTGCGTGATGTCGGCCCCGAACTTCGGGGTCGCCCGGTGGATCCGAGCCGTTTCGTAGTGTTCTTCGCTCATTACCTCTGCACCGGAGTGGGAGAGGAATTCCGTGATCCCGGACGAGTCCTGGGCTTCCGCGATGATGCCGACGCCCGTCGCCGGAAGGGAGACGCCGTAGACGAGGGTGTCGCAGCCGCCGATCTCTACCCGAGACGAGGCGTTTTCCGCTGGAAAGACCGGGAGTACGGACCCGGCCTCCGGCCCGAAGACCCCGAGTACCACGAGGCTTGTCTCTTCGATCTTCACTCTCGAAAAGGGTGCGTAGCGTCTCAGTGTCTCCGTTGCAGCCTCTGCGCCCTCGGTCTCCACGACCGCGAGCAAGTCTTCTCCGTCTTTCAGAACCGTAAGGTCGGTGAGGATGCGCCCCTTCGGGTTCAGGAGCAGGGCGTAGGTTCCGCTATTCGCGTCTTTCGGGAGGTCCGTAGTAAGGATGGCGTCGAGCATGCCGCTCGGGTCTCCGGCCCGGCCTTTCTTCGAGAGTCGCAGTATTTTCTTGCTCGTGAACCTCACGACCGAGGTTCCGCTCTCGAAAAAGGAGAGACCGGCATTCGGGCTCTCCGAGCGGTCTGTATTCTGGCTGACGGTGGCTTTCTTGAGTTTCTGGTCTCTCTGCATACCGGCAATTGTAAGCCCTGTACGGGGTCCGGGGTCCCATGAAAGAGAATCGCCGTGTAGTGCGGCAGAAAAGTCCTCGGGGGGCTGAAATCTCCCGGCAGATGTAATAAAGTCCCTGTTGCAGTTTGTAAGAGGGCCGGACACGGTGAGCGTCTCCTCGAATCCTGAGGTGGGCGCCTTCGTCGGTTAAGGCCCCAGAAGAGAAAGGTGGGCGCTTTAAATGGCCCAAGGAACAGTAAAGTGGTTTTCTGACGAGAAGGGCTACGGCTTCATCTCTCCCGACGACGGTGGCGAGGATCTCTTCGTTCACTACACCGGGATAGAGGGCGGCGGCTTCAAGACGCTTGAGGAAGGCTCCAGAGTCTCCTATGAAGCGTCGCAGGGCAAGAAGGGGATGCAGGCGATCAACGTCAACCCCTCCTAATCTCGAATTCTTCAGAGAAGCCTTCACGGGCCGGGTTTTCCCCTAGGGGAGCCCGGCTTTTTTGATGCCTCCGCGTACCCGGTCTACCCGGTCTACGAACCGAAACGCTCCCTTCTTTCCCGGACCATCGCCCTCACTGCCTCGTAGATTTCCATGAGGGGCACCCCGACCTCTTTCGAGAGCCGCGCAGCATCTTCGTACTCCGGAGAGACTACGAAGTCCTGGCTATCGAGGCTTCCGATCTTGACCCTGCAATCTCCGTAAGATAGCGAAACAGTCTCTATCCGCCGCTCCGCAACGGTTCTACCGACCGGGTGATGCCTGACCCCGAGCGTCCCGGTGAGACGCATGATGAGTCGGGAGATGTCTTCTCGACGCTCGTGCTCCACGATGGCGCAAACCTTGTACGCTCCTCGGCTCTTTTTCATCGTGATCGGCTCCAGCCAGGCGTCCATCGCCCCGACTTCTATCAGCGACTCGACCGCCAAACCAAGTGCCTCGCCGGTTGCATCGTCCACGTTCGCCTCCAGCAGCACGAGGTCGCCAGCCGGGCCTTCTATCACCCCGACGACAGCCCGCAGGAGGTTCGGACGGTCCTCGAAGCGAGCTTTGCCCGCACCGTAACCGACGCCTTTCAAAGTCATGGGCGGTGCAGAATCTACGAACTCGCCGTTCGTGAAGGCCCACATCAGGGCCGCTCCGGTCGGGGTGGTCATCTCGCGTCGGACATCAGGCCACTCGACCCGTGAACCTTTCAGAACCTCCAGCGTCGCCGGGCCAGGTACGGGAAGTGGCCCGTGCGCAGACCGGACGATGCCGCCACCCATCGGGAGCGGACCGCAACTCACGGACCCCGCGCCGAGCAACTCCAGAGCGACGCAGCTACCGACCATGTCCACTATCGAGTCGGTAGCTCCGACTTCGTGGAAGGTCACGTCTTCCGGCGGTTTGCCGTGTACTTTGCCCTCGGCCACGGCGAGCCTGCGAAAAGCTTCTATCGAGAGCTCGGAGGACCTGCCGGGGAGGCTCGAAGAGGAGATTCTGGCCTCTATCTCCCGAAACGTTCGGTGGGCGAATTCTTCTGGATACTCCACCGTCGCGTGCATCGCGCCTAAGCCGTTCACTTCGACCCGTTCGAGGTCGAGCTCGAAATCGAGGCCGAGTGTTTTCAGGTGTCGCGTTATCTCTTTCGGCCCGGCCCCCGCAGAGACGAGGGCCGCGAGGATCATATCGCCCGCAGCACCCCCGATGGGCTGGAAGTGAACGTGGGCTTTCGGCTTCGTGGTGAAGCCGGTCTCTAGGAGGAAATCTTCCGAAGCGTCATCAGGGTGAAGGCGAGGGCTACCGCGAGCAGAACCATCGGACGCGGGTCGCTCTTGACTGCATCCTTGAGTGGCCCGGTGTCCCGGCTCTGACCCGCCTCCTTGATAAGGTCTAGCTGCCGCTTTGCGGAGTCTCGGAGGCTGCGACCGAAACGAGTGGCCGTGTCTCTGAGGCGTTCTTTGACCTTGTCTCCGGCCTGCTTACCGAGGACTTTCGGCTCGGTGTGCTTCTTCAGGTCGCGCATATCCGGGGACATGCGGTTACGGATCTCGTACATCTCACGCTCTATGCGCTCCGGTATCTCGCTCATCCCCTGATTTGCCCCTTGAGCCACTCGATGTTCTGCTGGAACGTCCTGATGCTTCGGTGTGGTTTGGGATCTAGAAACCTCAACATGCTGGCACCTATACCCGCTAATACCGCCCCGACTACCAAGATTATACCAGAGACGATCAAGGCACTTAGCCAGAGCGGAAGCCCCGCAACCTGATTCAGGAGGTAGATCACCGTCAGCGAGAAGAACACCAGAAACAGGTGCAGGAACACCGCTCCGACTACCAGAAGCCCCGTAGCGAGCCCGGCCTTCCTCCCGACCGGTGCGAGTTCCATCTTCGCAAGCTCGACTTGCTTCTGCGTCAACTCCTGAAGCTGCGGACGCAGAGCCTCGACTATCTCTTTTATGCTTCGGTCTGTCGGCGGCTCCTGTGTGCCACCCACGACCCTGACCCTCTGCTCCGCCACTTTGTAGGCTCCTTTCTCGGCCTCCGGAGTGTAAGGAGGTGCGCTTCTCTTACCCCGACCCGCACGGCTCCACACCCCCCACTACATCCTACCGGAATTTATAGTATCCAACATGACATAAAGCCCGCAATCGAGCTTGCTGATGTACTATGGACGAGGCGTAGAGATTTCGCATCGAAGCGTCGGGGAACGGGCCGGAAAACCTCCGGAAGTATTCTGAGCAAAGATATTATCGAACTGAGATTTCGGGCTTCGAGAGCCCTGGAAGGTGAGGACCCTTGAGGCTCTGCGACGCTCTTGATATCTCTTCGGGCGATGTCGTTGCATTCGTCGGTGCGGGCGGCAAGTCGAGCGCCATCCGCGTTACATCCAGAGAACTGGCCTCCAGCGGCCTGAAGGTCGTCGTCTTGCCGACCACGAAGATGACGGTCGAACAGGCCGACTCCATCGGAACGGTCATCCTCTCCAATGACCTCCAGGATCTCACCTCCCGCGTCAGCGAGAGGCTTTCCTCGGAAAACCCGGTCATGGTCGGGAGCGAGAGGATTTCGAAAGGGAGAATCAACGGTCTCGCCCCCGCTGATGTTCCGAATTTCCTCGAAGTCTCAGATGTCGTCCTCGTAGAGGCCGACGGTGCCCGAGGTAAGCTCGTCAAGGGGACCGCCGACCACGAACCCGTCATCCCCGAAGGCGCCAGCCTCGTGGTCGCCGTCGCCGCTATCGGCGCGCTCGGAAAACCCGTGACCGGGGAGTTCGTTCACCGCCCGGAACTCTTCTCCGTCCAGACCGGCGTCGGTCCCGGACAGAGCATCACCGCCCGGGCAGTCGCCCGCTCCCTGAAAGATGGTTCCCTCGCCGACCTCCCCGAAGAGACCCGACCAGCCGTTCTACTTACCGGCGTAACACCCGGCCTTCCGATGTCCGAAGCGGCTGTGATCGCCCGCGAACTCTGGCGTTTCGGTATAAAGAAGGTCGTCTTCGCTTCCCTCACGAGAGAAGATGACTTCCACGTCTGGCTCCCCTGAACCGGAGATTCCCCCGGAGAACCCTTGACATGATCGCCTCTCTGTCGCACTATTGTTCTATATAAACAAGACATTGACTCAATATCGGTGTGACGTGAGAGGTACAGGATGGCTATATTCTTCGAGGTAGACGGCAAGAGCGGGGTCCCGATCTACGTTCAGCTGGCGGGTCAGGTCCGGCGTTCGGTGGAGGTCGGCGCGCTGCAGGCGGGAGACAAACTGCCGACCGTCCGGGCCTTGGCGGGGGAGCTTTCGATCGCCCCGAACACGATAGTCAAGGCGTACAGCGAGTTGCAGCGCGACGGGTTCATCGAGAGTCGCCCGGGGGTGGGAACCGTCGTTGCGAGTGGCGTAGAGGAAGTGTCATCCGAAGGCAGGCGAGAGGCGTTGGAGTCGAGGCTCCGGGAAATCGTGCGGGACGCGACCTCGCTCGGCATCTCTCAGGATGACCTTTGGGAGATGCTCGACCGCGAGTACGACAACTTCGGTTGACAGCAGACCCCGAACAGGTCTGGGTCACGTTGTCGGGATGACGGTGAGGGGGAGTACTAAACTCCCTTTCGCGCACCAAAACGTCGTAGATGAGGGGAGCAGGTATGGGCGTTACTCGTAAACTGGACAGGCTCGTGGGTGAGGTATCGGACTCCTCTGGGGGGAGGATGATCTCCCTCCGGCGTGACATCCACCGTGAACCGGAACTCGGCTTCGATACCGAGAAGACCGCCGAAAAAGTCCTCGCCGCCCTAGACGGGCTGCCGCTTGAGATAGAAACAGGCGTCGCACAGAATGGCCTCGTGGCTACTTTGAGGGGCACAGGCGACGGTCCGACCGTCGGGCTTCGGGCGGATATGGATGCCCTTCCCATCTTCGAGGAAACCGGCCTAGATTTCGCCTCCGGTGTAGAAGGGAAGATGCATGCCTGCGGCCACGACGCGCACACGGCGATGCTCGTCGGGGCGGCGCACACGCTATGTGGGATGCAGAGCGAACTCAACGGCACGGTGAAGTTCTTCTTTCAGCCCGCCGAGGAGGGCGGTGGCGGCGGGAAGGTGATGGTCGAGGAAGGGGCGCTTTCGGGCCTGGATCGCATCTTCGCGCTGCATCTGTGGCCGGGGATGGAGTTCGGGACCTCATCTACCCGGCCCGGCCCGGTGATGGCTGCGGCGGACAAGTTCGAGATCGAGGTCCGGGGGAAGGGTGGGCACGGGGCGATGCCGCACCTCGCGGCGGACCCGGTAGTCGTGGCGGCTCAGATAGTAACTGCGCTCCAGACCCTCGTCTCGCGTGAGGTGGACCCGGTCGAGCCTGCGGTCGTTACGGTTGGCATTATCGAGGCCGGTTCGGCCTTCAACATCATCCCGGAGACCGCGAAGATCAGCGGCACCGTCCGCTCCGTCAGCCCGGAGGTGAGGAAGTTTTTGCCGGAGCGCATGGAGGAGCTTGCAAGGGGCATAGCGACCGGGATGCGCGCCGAGGCCAAGCTCGACTACACCTTCTCCTACCCGGTCACGGTGAACGACCCCGAATCGGCGGCCTTCGCCCTCGGCGTAGCTTCGGAGGTCTTCGGTGCGGAGAACGTCTCGGAGGCGGAGCAGCCCTCGATGGGCGGGGAGGATTTCGCGTTCATGCTCGAAGCCGTGTCGGGTGCCTACCTCTGGCTCGGGGTAGGGGACGTATCGGGGCTTCACACGCCACGCTTCGACTTCGATGAGGGGATCATGCCGATGGGGGCAGCCTTGCACACCGCGCTCGCCCTTGAGACGCTCGGCGAATAGCCTACAGCGTCTTTGCAGCGACGAGTTCCAGACCGAGCAGGAATTCCTTCGCTCGACTCTTTTGTTCGACTCCGTCGTTGACTCGAAAAGTCGGGTCAACGGTAAGCGACGGCGGGCCGAAGGTCAATTGCTACTGCTGAGAGCGGATCTAACCCCCGGCGGGGTTGATGAGAACCTCGAAGCCTTCCGCCTGCCCGACGAGGAGCAGGATTATGAAGATGAGGGACAGGAGCGGGACCAGCACCCCGATAGTGGCCTTGCGCCAGTCCTCGCCGAGCGTCTCCCGAACGGCGACGGTGGCGACGTAGGCACCGTAGGGGATGGCAACGAGTGGGCCAAACGGAATCCAGGCTATTATCCCGATCCCCGCCGAGTACCCAAGAGCGCTGTAGACCGGGGCGAAACGCGCCCTCGACGGGCCGCCGTCCATCACCACCAGCACGAGCAGGGCGAGCATCGCGAGCAGTATCGGGGTTAGTATCACCGCCACGAGCAGCCCGAGAACCGGCAGGTACAACAGCGACACCGAGAACTCCCGAAGCCAGACGGCTTGAAGCGCGGCCTCCAGCACGAAGTTCAGGTACAGGATCAGCGAGGCGAAGATCGTCGGCCTCACCATCCCGCCTTCCGGGTCGAGGTGCGAGAAGAACCGGCCCGGTGCGAGCCAGACTTCTTTCAGAGCGTCGCGAAAGGACTCTGACGAGGCGTTGTAGCCATTCCTCACGACACGGCTAGGGTTCGGCTCGACCGTACACGTCGTCGAGGCGCACGATGTCCTCCTCGTCGAAGTTGCCGAAGGAGACCTCCAGCACTCGGACCTCTTCCTCGCCGTCGGTGGCGAGTCGGTGTATGGTCTCGCGCGGGATGTAGAGCTTCTCGCCCTTCTCCGGATAGAAGACGTTGCCGTCGAGTTCGACTTTCACACCGGGGTCGAGCATGACCCAGAGTTCGTCCCGGTGGTAATGGTATTGTCGGGAGAGCAAACCTCCCGGAGCGACCGTGATGATCTTGACCGTACTCGGCAGGTTGTGCGTGTACTGCTCGAAGCGTCCCCAGGGCTTGTCTACCTTTACCGAAGGTGGTGCCTCCGGCAGACTGTTCACCCGCTCCCCGGCGAGGTTTGTACTCTCGTTCTCTTTCATAGCCTCATTTTAGAGCATTCACCCCGTCCCTGTAAGGACGAAGAAGCCTCGGACGACTTACCAGCCCCGGACCCCCGGCTAGAAAGGAAAACAAGAAAAACTCCCACCAGAAAACCCGTCTCGGATGTATTTGACGCCCCTGCAAAGTGCATCCAACCGTTGTGAACCACGCGGAGCCGCACTGAAAGGAGCTAGAGACATGTCGAATATGCCAAATATGTCGAGCCGGGCTTCGAAGAAGGTGATGTTCCTGACGCCCGCGACGTTCGTGCCGACGATAGTCAGAACAGCGCCGGGAGGGTCTTCATCGCTGGTATG
>JBPCNU010000225.1:0-4674 GCA_051000975.1 Rubrobacter sp. | reverse complement strand
GCTCGGGTTCGGGTGGTCGGCGTTTCGGGCTGGGCTCGTGGCTCTTTCTCTTGCTGTGGCGGGGGCGGTTCTGTGGCCGCCGCTGGATGGTTCTGGGGTACCGGGGGCAATCTTCGGTTCGGTCGGGACATCGTGGGAGTTCGTCTTCATGCTGTTCGGGGGTTTGCTCTTGTACCGGCTGCTCGCGGCGGGTTCGGGGGGTGGTCAGATCGGCGCGGTGTCGCGATTTCTCGGGGCGGTGGAACCGGAGCGGGCGATCCTCGCGGTGGCGGTCGTTGTGGGCGCGGGGGTGTTCTTCGAGTCGGTAACTGGATTCGGGGTAGCGGTGGTTATATGCGCCCCGATACTTCTGGCCGCCGGGTTCTCGCCCATGAAGGCGGCGGTGCTTGCCATGTGGAGCCAGTGCGCTGTTCCCTGGGGAGCGCTCGGCGTTGGGACCATCATCGGGGCCGACCTCTCGGGGATGACTTTCGCCCGACTCTCGGATCTGAGCGCGTTCCTCAACCTCCCGCTCTTCCCCGTCTACGCCCTGGCATCGCTCTTGCTGGCCGGAGGCCCGGATGCGCTGCGGAGGCACGGCGTCGAGGCGATCTCGCTCGGCCTCGCGGCGGGGCTCGGGACGCTCGCGACGAGCCTCTTCGTCGCCCCGGAGCTTTCGGGGGCGGTCGGCGGTGTGGTCGCGCTCGGCGTCTTTCTCGTGCGGCGTCGGGCGAGGATTCGACAGACCGGCGTCCCGGTGCGAGCGGTCGTTCCGTACGGGTTTCTCGTCGCCGGGATAGTGGTGGTCTCGCTGACGGCGCAGATGCTCCCCGAACGAGTCGGGGCGGTCCTTTCGGGACCGGGGCTGCCAATTCTGGCTACGAAGGTCTTCGCGACGTTGCTTTACGGGCTGCCGCTGGAGGAGATCGAAAACGCGGTGCGCCGGACGATCTCACAGTGGCTACCGACGGCGGGCTCTATCGTTGTCTTCGTAGCGGCGGGTCAGGTTATTGCGGCGTGTGGCGCGGCGGCGGTTCTGGCGAGTTTCGCGGCTCAGTCGGGGGCGTTGTATCCGGTGGCGGCATCAATCGTGGGTGGCGTCGGGGGCGCACTAACCGGATCGAACGCCGCCTCGAACGCCCTTTTCATGCCTTTTTAGGCCGAAGCGGCGAGGAACCTCGGGAATGGAGTCGGGGTGATAGCTGCGGTTCAGAACGTGGCCGGGAGCCACGCGAGCATGCTCGCCCCGCAGAGGATAATCCTCGCAGCAGCGGCGGTCGGGCTCGCCGGGAGCGAGGGAGAACTCATCCGAAAAGCGTTGCCTCCCGTCGCCATATCCATCGCGTTCATCGCCGGGATCGCGCTCCTTTTCTCCTGACCGGTTGAGTCTGTTTAGCTGGCGAGGATACCGCTTGCAGTCCCGAGGCGGCGATTCTTGAGGGACGGGAACTCCTCCCGGAACCGCTTGAGATAGTCGAGGTCGAGGGCGGCCAGGGCGAAGCCGTCGGTATCGGGACAGACGGCGAGAACTGTCCCCCAGGGGTCTACGACCATCGAGCGTCCGTAGGTCCAGCGTCCGTCGGCCTTCTGTCCCCACTGCGCCGGAGCCAGGACGAACGCCTGGTTTTCGACGGCCCGGGCGCGCAGCAGCAGCTCCCAGTGGTCTTTCCCGGTCTGCAAGGTGAACGCCGCCGGGACGGAGAGCACATCGGCTCCGCGCTCGGCGAGTTCCCGGTAGAGTTCCGGGAAGCGCACGTCGTAGCAGACCGAGAGGCCGAGGGTAACTGGCCCGGCTTTACAGGTTACGACCTCGTCTCCGGCGGAGATAGTCCGGCTTTCGAGGTATTCGCGGTCTGAGGCTTTTACGTCGAAGAGGTGGATCTTCCGGTACACCGCGACCAGGTCTCCCTCCGGCGACGAAACGGTCGAGGTGTTGAACATTTTTCCGTCCTCCGGTCCATCCTCCAGGATCGAACCTCCAATGATATGTATCCCGAGCTCCTTCGCAAGCCCCGCGAGGAATTCCGTCGTCGGGCCGGGGATGGATTCGGCGTTCTCGCGGTAGACGGTGTCGCGCCCGTGACAGCTCCAGAGTTCCGGCAACGATACGAGCGTCGCCCCCCGGTTCGCTACGACGCGGATTAGTTTCTCCGCAACCTCGAAGTTCCCGGCTTTCTCCGGCGTGGACGACATCTGTACGGCGGCTGCTAGCATCTGCCGACCTCCATGTTATTGCATTGACACAGCATTACTATCTCGATCCGAGCGCGCGGTCGAGATGGATAGCCGCGCTGATAAGCGATAAATGGGTGAAAGCCTGCGGGAAGTTGCCGAGGTGTTCGCCGGAGCTTCCTATCTCTTCGGCGTAGAGGCCGAGGTGGTTCGAGTAGGAGAGCATCTTGTCGAAGGCGAGTCGGGCGTCCTCGACCTCTCCGGCGCGGGTCAGGCACTCGACGAGCCAGAACGAGCAGATGCTGAAGCTCCCCTCGTCTCCGGCGAGGCCATCGGTGGCCGCCTCGCCGATACGGTAGCGGTCGACGAGGGTGTCGTGGGCCAGTTCCTTCTGGACGGCCTTCAGGGTGGACTGCCAGCGCGGGTCGGTCGGGCCGACGAACTTCACGAGCGGCATCAGAAGCACGGAGGCGTCGAGGGCTTCGGTGCCGTAATGCTGGACGAAGGCTTGTTTTTCCTCGTTCCAGCCGTGTTCCATGATCTCCTCGTAGATGGCGTCGCGCTCCCGGAACCAGCGTCCGTCACCGGCGGGGAGTCCTCTCTGGCGAGCTATGCGGATGGCCCGTTCCAGGGCGACCCAGCACATGACTTTGGAGGAGACGAACTGCTGACGACCACCGCGAACCTCCCAGATGCCGTCGTCGGGCTGTTGCCAGTTGTCGCAGAGCCAGTCCATGATACGCCGGATGTTCTGCCAGAGGTCGTAGTCGAGGGGCGCGCCGTGCTTGTTGTAGAGGTACGCCGCATCGAGGACGGCCCCGTAGATGTCGAGCTGCACCTGTTCGTGAGCGGCATTCCCGAGGCGCACCGGGCCGGAATTCATATAGCCGCAGAGGTGATCCAACTCAGACTCCGTGATCTCCTCCCGGCCGTCCAGCCCGTAGAGCGGCTGCAGGAGGCCATCCTCATCGCTCTGAAAGCGGTCGCGGAGCCAGTCCATGAACTTCCCGGCCTCTTCCTCGAAGCCTATCGCCATGAGCGCGTAGAGGGTGAAGGCCGCGTCCCGGAGCCAGGTGTAGCGGTAGTCCCAGTTCCGCTCCCCGCCGACCTCTTCCGGAAGCCCCATCGTCGGGGCGGCGACCAGAGCGCCCGTCGGGTCGTAGACCATCAGCTTCAGGGCCAGAGCCGACCTGACGACCGTCTCACGCCACCGACCCGTATAGGTGCAGCGAGAGACCCAGTTGCGCCAGTAGCGGACCGTCCGGTCGAGGAGGTCGTCGAAGGCCGCCTCCGAGAGCAGTTGCGTCGGCTGGTCCTCGGGCCGCTCGGAGAGGACGAAGGTCGCGGACTCCCCCTCCTTCAAGGAGAAACTCGCCCCGACCGCGCCGCGCTCCATGACTTCCAGCGGAACCTTCGAGACGAGGCCAAGGGGTTGTCCGGGTCTGCCGGACTGACCGTTAGAGCCTTCCGGTCCTTCGAAGTCGCTCTCTCCTCCGACCGGAACGAAGGCGAAGCCACCGTTGCAGGATTCGACGGTGTGATCGCGCCTGGCGTAGTCGAAGGCGGGTCGGCACTCGACCTCGAAGGCCACCTCACCACGCACGACCCGGACGTTACGGACGAGCCTGTGCGGTTCCTCGGGGGTTCTCATGATCGGCATGAAGTCCATGACTTCTGCCACGCCCTCGGAGGAGAGAAAGCGGGTCATGAGCACGTTCGTCTCCGGGAGGTAGAGCTGCTGGCTGCGACTCTCACCTGCGGGGTGGAGCTTAAAATGGCCGCCCTTTTCATCATCGAGAATGGAGCAGAACACCGAGGGCGAGTCGAAGGCCGGGAGGCAGAGCCAGTCAATAGTGCCGTCGGTCCCGACGAGGGCGGCGGTGTGGAGGTCGCCGATGACGCCGTGATCCTCTATAGGAAGATATGCCATGCCTCTCCTCGCTGTCGGTGATTCCGCCGGTGATTTATCTATTCATCTATTCTAGCGACTAGAAACGCACGACGAGAACCCCGCCGACGATGATGAGGACGACGCCTAGAACCTTCACCGGGCTTAGGGCGACGCCGTCTCCGAAGACACCGAGCCGGTCGAGGACGAGCCCGGCGATAAGCTGGGCCGCGATAACGAGCGAGAGCGCGCGGGCGACGCCGCCCTGCCCGACGGCGTAGGTGACGCAGGCCAGTATGACGCATCCGAGTAGCCCGGAGCCTATCCCGAACGCCACGGCCCTTACGGAGAACTCCGGCTTCGAGGAGGCGAGGAGGGCGAAGCCGAGGCCGCCGAGGCCGGTTGCAAAGCCGGAGAAAGCGATGAGGACCGGGAGGCCGAGCGTCCGCCCGGCGCTGGCGTTCATCGTCGCCTGCAAGGCTATCGAGAGCCCCGCGAGCGAGGCGAGTAAAATCACCAGCTTCATAAACCTCCGCAACCTCCGTTCCCGAGTCCCTCGCACAAAGCCCGACAGTATATCCGAAACCCCGTTTCTCAGAAGAGTAAGCCGGGTATACGTTAGAACGTTTGTACAT
>JBPCNU010000224.1:0-11486 GCA_051000975.1 Rubrobacter sp. | reverse complement strand
CGAGGGCGTCGAGCTTCGCTTCGTCCCGTCCGCCGAGGATGAGCTTCGCGCCCTTCGCCGCCAGTCGCCGCGAAAGTTCGGAGCCGATGCCTCCGGTCGCGCCGAGGATCACGTATGCCGCGCTGTTCATGCCGCTCGTATCAGTCACTTGCTAACCTCTCTATATCTTGGATTTCGAAGGTACTTCGTCGTGCAGCGTGGCCGCGTACCCGACGGTGTTGGAGTGAGCATCGACCGTGTCCTCGACATCCCTCGCGTAACCGCCGCCCATGGTTATGACGGTCGGGATGCCACGTTCGCGCAGCGTATCGAGGACGAGCTGGTCCCGGCCCATGAGCCCCTCTTTGGTAACCGACATCCTGCCGAGCCGGTCGCCCTCGAACGGGTCGGCGCCGGCCAGGAAGATCGCGACATCGGCGTCTATGGATTCAAGGGATTCGTCGAGTCCCCGACGCAGGGAGTCGAGGTACTCTTCATCACCCGTTTTGTCGTCGAGGGCGATGTCGAGGTCGCTCCTCTCCTTGTGAAACGGGAAGTTCTTCGCCCCGTGAATGGAGAAGGTGAAGACCGAGTCATCACCTTCGAGAATAGTCGCCGTCCCGTTCCCTTGATGAACGTCGGTGTCCACGACGACGACCTTCTCTGCGTAGCCCCCGCTCTGGAGTGACTTCGCCGCGAGCGCAGAGTCGTTGAAGACACAGAACCCCTCGCCCCGGTGAGCGAAGGCGTGGTGCGTCCCGCCCGCGAGGTTCGCCGCCACGCCCCAGCCGGAGGATCCGGCCTCCTCCAGTGCCGCGAGTGCGCCACCCAGCGTGCCGCCGCACGTCCTGCGGCACCGCTCGATCATCTCCAGAGACCACGGAAAACCGATGCGCCTCGCGTCCTTGGCGGAGATCGTCCCGGTCACGAGGCTTTCCAGGTAACTTTCGGTGTGGACGGCGAGGAGTTCTTCGTCGGTCAAAGCGCGAGGCTCCTGCAGTTCTCCGGGGCCACAGATGCCGGACTGCTCTACTCGTTCACGGAGCATCCGGTACTTCTCCATCGGGAATCGGTGTCCATCGGGCAGGGGCAGCACGAAGCGGTCGCTGTAGAAGACCTTCATGGCCGCTTGGCTTGCTCTGGTCGCTCTGCGGTGCGGGTCAATTCGTCCTTTCTGCTTACCGTGATAATTACCCGTTGCACGAGTCAAGCATGTTCCATCTGCAAGAGATTTACTGTGATAGCTTTTAGCCTTGTGAGCGACGGTCTGGAGTGAGATTTGGAACAGCAGCGCATGGTCCTCGAAGAACCGGGCGAGGTCTCACCGCCGGAACCGGGGCTCTACCTCGGCACGTCGGGCTGGTCCTACGCCGACTGGGAGGGGAGCGTCTACTCGCCGGGACTCCCCGCCGGAGCGAGGCTCTCGGAGTACGTCAACTACGGCGAGTTCGCGACGGTGGAGATAGACTCGACCTTCTACGGAACCCCGAGGCGACAGACCGTCGGGAAGTGGCGCGAAATCGCGCCGAGAGGATTCCGCTTCACAGCGAAGTTCCCGCAGGAGATCACCCACGAAAAACAACTCTCGAACTGCAAACCCGCCGCCGATGCCTTCGTAGATACGATGCTGGAACTCGGCGACAAACTCGGACCGCTCCTCGTCCAGCTCCCGCCGTACTTCGAGGCGAAGGACCTCTCCACCCTCAAAGCCTTCCTCGACGAACTCCCCGAAGGCTTACGCTACGCCGTCGAGGTCCGACACAGGAGCTGGACGAAGCCAAGCGTGCTGCAGAACCTGACAGAACTCCTCGTCGCCCGGAACGCCGCCCTGACCCTCGTTGACTATCCTTCGATGCCGCGCCTCGAAGCGCAGACCGCAGACTTCATCTACATCCGCTGGCTCGGCGACCGCCGCGAGTTCCCGGCGGGCCACACCGCCCCGAAGCGCGACCGCTCCGACGACCTCACCTGGTGGGCCGGGCTGACTCGCCGCTTCCTGGCCGAACACGAAGGACGCGAAGTCTACGCTTTCGCCAACAATCACTACCAGAATCATAGCCCCTCGACCGTGCAGCAATTTCTGGAGATCTTCCGGGATAGAGCATGAGCGTCCCCGTGATCTTCAGCACCGGTTCACTCTATACGTTCGGTTTAGACCGGGTGTTTACCTGGATCTCAGCCTCAGGCTTCGACGGGGTAGAGGTGATGATGGACGACCGGTGGGACACCCATCAGGAGGATTACCTTGCGGGCCTCATGGACCGGTATGAGGTTCCTATACTCGCGCTACATCCTCCGATCTACGCGGGAGCGTGGAGGCTTCCAAAGGGTGAAACGCTCGTGCGCTCGGCGAAGCTCGCTGCCGCTCTGAAGATACCGACCGTCGTGGCGCATCCGCCGCGACCCGGCAGGACGCTCGACGAGTGGCGGGATGGACCGCTCGCCGAGGCCAGGCACACGGGGGTGACCATCGCGGTCGAGAACATGCCGAGGGCCGAAGGCAAGGGCTGGCGCAGGTACTTCGGGGAGGCCGGGAGTTCGTACCTGGCGCAGCACCTCGACGACTTCGAGGACATCACGCTCGATACCAGCCACGTCGCGGCGAACAGGCTCGACCTCTTGGGCTTCTACGGCGACGTGGCGACGAGGATCCGGCACGTTCACCTCTCCGACTCGGACCTCACCGGCGGCGACCAGCATCGCCTCCCGGGAAAGGGCAAGCTGCCGCTCCTGCCGCTGCTGGATGCCCTTGCGAGAGATGATTTCGGAGGGACGGTCAGCCTAGAGCTAAAGCCGTTTCAGGCCGGTGCGCCGCACCCGGAGAAGGTGCTGCAAAGAATGGGGGAGGCGCTGAAGTACGTGAGGCGTGGCCTCGGAAGTTCGATCGAAGGCACGACGGAAGAACCTGGAGATCGACTCGACCAGTTCAATCAACTAGACCAACTCGACTGATTCAGGAGAAAGTATGTACGACCCGCGTCTGGACAAACTCGCCCGCGTTCTCGTGGACTACTCGCTCGCCGCCGGGGAGGGGGATAACATCGTTCTCTCAGGTGGGGTCGCGGCGACGCCGCTCATAAAGCGCGTCTACGCGCGGCTCCTTCAGGTCGGGGCGGTGCCGTTTACGCAGGTCGCGCTCCCTGGCCTGCAGGAACTCTTCTTCGAGAACGCTCAGGACCATCATTATGATAAGACCCCGGAGTTGACCCGCGCCGTCTACGATGCGGCGGATGGGTTTATCTCCATCATGGCCCCGACGAACACCCGCGCTCTGGCGGAGGTGGACCCAGCCCGGCAGCAGGCACTCGGCAAGCGCGACCGGGAATTGATGAATTCCGTGATCTCCCGCGATCGCTGGATCCTCACCCTCTTTCCGACGGAGGCTCTGGCTCAGGAATCCGACATGTCCCTGAGCGCTTACGAGGCCTTTGTATTCTCCGCGATGGCCCTCGACGAGGATGATCCTGTCGCCTTCTGGCAGAACAAGTCCCGCGAGCAGGAGAAGATCAAGGAACGTCTGGAAGAGGCTAGTGAGATCCGGCTCGTCGGCCCCGAAACAGACTTCACCCTCTCCGTCGCCGGGCGTACCTTCATAAACTCCGCCGGTAGACACAACATGCCCTGCGGCGAGGTCTTCACCGGCCCGGTCGAGGACTCCGCTAACGGCCACGTCTATTTTGGTATTCCGGCTACGGCCGGGGGTCGGGACGTTTCCGATGTGAGGTTGACCTTCGAGGATGGCAAGGTAGTAAAAGCAACCGCCGAGAAGGGGCAGGAGTACCTCGATGTTATGCTCGACGCCGACGCCGGGGCGCGCTACCTCGGGGAACTCGGCATCGGGACGAACTACCACATCCCCCGTGCCACGAAGAGCATCCTCTTCGACGAGAAGCTCGGCGGGACGGTGCACCTCGCCGTCGGGCGATCGTACGAAACCACGGGTGGAAAGAACGAGTCAAGCGTTCACTGGGACCTCATAACCGACTTGAGAGAAGGTGGCGAACTCTACGCCGACGGGGAGATGATCCAGAAAGACGGCAAGTTCGTCGGCTTCGACCTTGAAGGTTCGTAACCGAGGGCTCGTAATCGAACGGTCGTAACCGACCGTTCGTAAAGTAGAAGCATTAACCGAATCGGGTCGCCGGACGCATATAATAAAGGTTGTAAAGGGTTTGCTACTGATTGATGCGTAACGAGGTGTTCGATGTCTGGTTCTGGCGAGATGAAATACGATGCGGTCCTCCTCGACGTTGACGGCACCCTGACCTGGCTCGACCTTGATGTCGAGGGCTACGCCGCCGACCTCGCACCGTACGCGCCGGGCGGCCTGAGCGCCGAGGACGCTCGCGGCCCGGCCTGGCGCAGCGTCAAGACCCACATCCGCGAGAACATCAACTACCGCACCGCCGAGGAGTTGCGGGAGTTCAAGATCCGGAACGCCGCCGACGCCGCAGGCACGCTCGGCGTCGAAGCCCCGGAACACCTGCTGGCCGAGATCTCGGACCGGAGGATAATCCTTAACCCCTACGCGGAGTCCGAGGCCGTCCTCGAAGACCTGAAGGCGACCGGGCTGCCGCTCTACGTCGTCTCGAACTGGGACGTGCTGCTAGAAGGAGTGCTGGATGATCTCGGCTGGCTCGACTACTTCGAGGGGATCATCGCCTCGGCGGCGGTCGGTTCGGAGAAGCCGGACCCCGGCATCTTCGAGGAGGCCTTGCGCCTGAGCGGCACTGAAGTCTCGCGCACTATTCACGTGGGCAACGACCGAACCGCCGATATCCTCGGTGCTTCGAAGGCCGGCCTCGACACGTTCTTCGTCGACCGGAAGGGAGAGGGCGAGGCGCCGGGCGCGACGTACTTCGGACCGGACCTCACGACGCTCGTGGATGCGGTACGCGGATGAAGATAAGAGAGCATTCGGGCTCAAAGACCGACCTCGACCGGGCGGAGCGGGGTGTTGCCGAGATCCTCGCCGCCGTGGGAGCCGACCCGGGCGACCCGGATCTCAAAGAAACCCCGAGGCGAGTCGCCGAGTCATACGACTTCCTGTTCTCGGGGCTTCGGGAGGAGCCTGAGAAGTACCTGGAAGAAGCGTTTCGCGGCAAATACCGGGACCCGGTCATGATCCGGGACATCCCGCTCTACTCGATGTGTGAGCATCACCTGATACCGTTTATCGGGAAGGCTCACGTCGGGTACATCCCGGACGGCAAGGTCGTGGGGCTGTCCGAGATCGCCCGCATCGTCGAGGCTTACGCTCGGCGCCCGCAGCTTCAGGAACGCCTCACGGCCCAGATAGCGGACCTTCTCTACGAGCCGCTCGGCTCTCGCGGTTCGATGGTCGTCATCGAGGCCGAGCAACTCTGCATGACGATGCGCGGCGTCCAGAAACCCGGCAGCGTGACGGTAACCACCGCCGCCCGAGGCGCCTACGAAGCCGACCCCACGCTTCGGGGCGAGTTCAATCTCTTCTCCAAAGGCTAAGCTCCGGTCGTCCCGATCGTTTCCACGAGCGCCTGCTTCGAGAAAGGACGCTCCCGGACTGTAGCGACGGCCTCTTTCGTCCGGCTTCCCGCGCCCTGATCAGCAGCTAGCCGAGAGGCGTGGTTCGCGAAGGCTCGATGAAGATCGAAGAAGCCCATTCGCGCTAGGCTCGTTCGCCGGTGCGTTCGGCCTCGGAGACGCTGGCGAGGGCCGCCCCGGCTATCCCGGCCTCGTTGTGCATCTCAGCGATCACGACCTCCGCCCTCACCGAGAGTTCGCTCATGAACCGGTCAGACTTCTTGCTGATGCCGCCGCCGAGGACTATAAGGTCCGGCCAGAGGAGCGCGTCTATCTTGTTCAAATACTCGTCGAGCCGTCTGCCGTACTTCTTCCAGCTCAGGTTCTCACGCTTCCTCGCGGTGTCGGAGGCCCGGTATTCGGCGTCCCGACCCTTTATTTCGATATGCCCGAGTTCCGTGTTCGGGACGAGATGCCCGCCGATGAACAGCGCGGTTCCGAGCCCGGTGCCGAGCGTAACCATCAGGACGGTGCCGTATTCCTCGCGGGCCGCTCCCCACTTGATCTCGGCCATCCCGGCGGCGTCGGCGTCGTTGACGAGGTGAACGTCATTCCCGAGAGCATCCTTCAGCGCGTTCTCCAGGTCGAAGCCGATGTTTTGCTCATCCACGTTCGCCGCCGTCTTGAGGACTCCGCCTTTCACGACCGCCGGAAAGCCGCACCCGACCGGGCCGTCCCAGCCGAATCGCTCCAGGACCTGAACCGAGGTCTGGACTATCGCCTCCGGGGTCGAGGGCTTCGGGGTCTTTATGCGAACCCTCTCGGCGAGGAGCTCCCCCGTCGTCGTGTCCACCGGCGCGCCCTTGATGCCCGACCCACCGATGTCGAGACCGAATACCTCCACGTCGAAACTCCTCCCTCTCTTGACCGGACAGGGGTATTCTAGCGTTCCGCTCCGGCCCCCGGGAAGACGACTACCTCTCCGGCGACGCTTACTCGCACCCGACCGGCCAGCAGACTCCCGCCGGGGACGCGGCAGGTAAGCACCTCACCGCTTACGAGCTTTACCCGCACGAACCGTCCGTAGCCGAAGAACTCCGACCCGACGACCACCGCACCACCCGACGGATCTTCCATAAGCGAGACGGCCTCCGGCCTGACCATAACCTCGGCCTCGCCATCGGGGACGCCCTTCGCCGGAAAGTCCCCCAGCGCGCAGCGAGCGACCCCGTCCCTCACGCTCGCTTCCAGAAAGTTCGCCTCACCGACGAAGGCCGCGACCTGGCGGGTGGCGGGGAGGTTGTAGAGGACTTCCGGGGTAGCGACCTGAGCGACCTTCCCGCTGAAGATCACGGCTACGCGGTCGGCGAGGCTCAGGGCTTCTTCCTGATCGTGGGTGACGAAGACGGTCGTGGCCCCGGCTTCGGCGAGGATGGCTCGCATCTCGCGGCGCACCTGCGTCCTGAGCGCGGCGTCTAAGTTGCTGAAGGGCTCGTCGAGGAGGATCACATCCGGCCCTGGCGCGACGGCCCGGGCGAGGGCGACGCGCTGCTGCTGGCCGCCGGAGAGCTCGTGCGGCATCCGGTCGGCCAGGCCCGAGAGGCGGGTCAGAGCCAGGACTTCCTCTACCCGGGCCGTAGCCTTCGTGCCGCTGGACCCTTTCAGCCCGTAGGCGACGTTCCTGCCGACGTTCAGATGCGGGAAGAGGGCGTAGTCCTGAAAGACCATCCCGACTTGTCGGCGCTCCGGGGGAACGAAAGCCTTGCCGGAGGCCACGGTCCTGCCGGAGATGACGACCTCGCCCGCATCGGGCCGCTCGAAGCCTGCGATCACCCGCAGAGTTGTCGTCTTGCCGCACCCTGAGGGCCCGAGCAGAGCCAGAACCTCCCCGCGCTCCGCCGCGAGGTCGAGACCGTTCACCGCCCGCATGCCATCGTAGTCTCGTACGATCCTCGAAAGCTCGACGACCGGATCCCCGCCGCTCCCTGCCTTCGTCCCCTGTTTCATCCTTTGCCCCCCGAACCGTCGTCCCCATCGCGGATGGTCAGAAGGTACATCGGAATCGCTGAGATAACGATGAGCAGCAAGGCCGGGGCCGCCGCCCGCGCGAAGAACGCCTCGCTCGTCGCGCTCCAGACCCTCGTTGCGAGCGTCTCGAAGCCGGTGGGGCTGAGGAGCAGCGTCGCCGGGAGTTCTTTCATCGTGGTGAGAAATACCAGCGCGGCCCCGGCGAGTATCCCCGGGCTCGCGAGCGGGGCCGTAACGGAGGCCAGCACCTTCAGAGGTCCGTTTCCAAGCCCCCGTGCCGCCTCCTCCACGCTCGGCCTGACCTGCAACAGCCCGGCCCGCGTCGCCCCGAGCGCCTGCGGCAGGAAGTGGACGACGTAGGCGAAGACGAGCAGCCCGAGCGTCTGGTAGGCCCAGGGCACGTAGTTCGCCCCGAAGAAGACCAGCGAGAGGGCCAGCGCTATCCCCGGCAGCGCATACCCCAAGTACGCCAGCTTCTAGACCGCCGCTGAAGTCCTCCCCCGGAACCTGACCGCCAGCACCGCGACCGGAATGGCACAGCCCGCCGCCACCAGAGCCGCGAGTCCCGAAACATATGCCGAGTTCAACGCCGCCGTCCAGAGCGGGTTGAGCGACTCACCCGCCGCAAGCCCCCGTGCGAGCCAGAAGACGAGCACCCCGACCGGCAGCAGTAGAGCGACCGAGACGACCCCGAAGCAGAACGCCGTAGCGACCCACCGCCACCGACCGAGCCTAACCGTCGTGTGTTGCCGCGCCGCCCCGGCGGAGCTCCGGTGGTAAGCCGCCCGGCCTCTGCTCCGGCCTTCGACGAGCAGGATCGCGACCGTAAGACAGACCAGCATCAGGCCGAGGATAGCAGCCGGGGTCCGGTCGAAGGCCGAGCGATACTGGACGTAGATCTCCCGTGAAAACGTACCGTATTGCAACAGCGATACAACCCCGAAATCGCTCAGGACGTAAAGGGTGACGAGGAGCGCGCCCGCGACGATGCCGGGGCGCATGTTCGGGAGGGTAATGCGGAAGAAGGTCTTCCACGCCCCGACGCCGAGGATACGGGAGGCTTCCTCCATGCCCGGGTCCATGTTCCTGAGGGAGCTTCGGGCGGTGAGGAGGACGTAGGGGTAGGTGAAGAGGGTAAGGGCGAGGGCCGCGCCGGGGAAGCCGTAGATCTCGGGCAGCCTCTCGACCCCGAAGCGTTCGAGCGAACCCTGGAGCATCCCCCTCGGGCCGAGCGCGCTCACCAGCACGAAACCCCCGACGTAGGACGGTATGACGAGCGGGAGCGCGGCCAGAACTGCCCATGTCTTTCGGAAGGGAAGGTCAGTCCTTACCGTAAGCCACGCGATAGGGACGGCGATACACACCGTCGCAAGCGTAACGACCGTTGCCAGTACGACGCTCCTTAGAAGCACGAGCAGGGTATCCACCTCGGTGACGACCTCCAGAAACTCCGAAAAGCCGTCGTCGAGGGCGCGAACGCCGAGGTACAGCGGGGGCAGGAGAAGAGCCGCCGAGATGATGAGGGCCGGAAGCCAGACGACGAGCGGGGGACGAGCGCGTCTGCCGCCCGTCCCCGAGGAACCTTTCGTCTTTCGCCCTCTAGTAGCTGGAGGGTTGGTCGTCGTCATCTGGTCATCATCGTTTCACCCCCGATGACCCTACAGAACGTTCGTCTCCTGAAGGAGATCGAGCGTCCCTTCGAGGTCTTCCAGGTTGGAGAGGTCTACGTCCGGCGTGTCTATCTCTTCGAGCGGAACGAGTTCGTCGCTCGTCTCAATGCCCTCGACCACCGGGTACTCGTAGGTCTCGTCGGCGAAGTACTGCTGCGCCTCCTCGGAGACCATGTACTCCAGGAACGCCTGTGCCTCTTCCTGGTTGTCCGAGGTGTTGAGGATGCCTGCTCCGGCGACGTTGACGAGCGCGCCAGGGTCTCCGCCGGTCGGGTAGTAGTTCCTCGCCCCGAAGTCCTCACCCTGCTCTTCGAGCGCGCGGAAGAGGTAGTAGTGGTTGACGAAGCCGACGTCGACCTCGCCCGCAGCTACGGCTTCGAGGGTGGTGGTGTTGTCTTCGTAGACGGTCGGGTTGTTGGCCTGCACGCCTTCGAGCCACTCGCGGGCCGCGTCCTCGCCTTCGACCTCCCGAAGAGCGGTGACGAATGCCTGGAAGGAACCGTTGGTAGGCGCCCAGCCGATCCTACCCTCCCACTCCGGGTCGGCGAAGTCGAGTATGGATTCCGGCAGGTCAGCCTCGGTCAGGTTGTCGGTGTTGTAGGCGACGACCCGAGCGCGACCCGAGATGCCGACCCACTCACCGTCGGGGGAGACGAGCCGCTCGTCTACCGGGGAGAGCACGGAATCCGGCAGTTCGGTCAGGAGATCCTCCTGAGCCACCGCCCCGAGCGCACCCGCATCCTGCGCGAAGTACACGTCGGCCGGGCTGTTCTCGCCCTCTTCGAGTATCGTCGCGGCGAGCTCCGCCGTATCCCCGTAGCGGACCTGAACGTCCATCCCGCTTTCCTCGATGTAGCTGTCTATGACCGGCCCGACCAGCTCCGCGTTCCGCCCGGAATATATGACCAGCGTGTCGGAGCCGCCCGTCGTGGCCTGCTCCGAAGCCGCAGTAGTCTCGCCGCCCGAAGACGAACCGGAACTTTCGGAGTTCTCAGAACCTCCAGAGCTCCCGGAACTGCCGGAAGACCCGGAGCCACCCGACTCGGACGAAGACTGACCGCACGACGCCACGAGCATCGAGCCTGCTATGGTGCATGCAACCAGCCAGAATCTGGCCGTGGGTATTGCTCGCAAATCTCACTCCTCCAATTATCGTCTTGCCGATACTGACAACTATTTGCAACAGGTCGAGGATCAAGTTAATGTACAAACCTTCGAACGTCAAGGGTGGTTTCGGGTGGGGATGATCTCGATCACCCCCGCAGGGGGTTTCGTTGGTTTCTACGGGCGAGTCTACGGGGTCTCATCTCATCGGGCGGCTGCTCGCCGGGCAACGAATTGTCCGGGTTTATGGGAGGTTGGCACTCGCTCGCGAACCGAAGGTCAACCTCGAAGCGGGCGTCGCGGCTCAAGATGGTTGGCTCGCCGCGCAGGGTCTCGCCTCGATTGAATGAGTGCGACCGGTGACCTTGAGATGAGCGTTACGGACGCGGCCCTGGGGGTGGGGGTGATGCTCTCCATCTATCTGCCGGGGCATCTCGTCGGGGGTGCGCTCGTCCGCAAGGGAGACGGGCTCGCGGAGGCGGGGCTGATCCGGCTCGCAGCAGCAGCCGGTATAGCGACTCCGGTCCTGAGTGCCCTTGCGGTCTTCGGCTACTTCGGGGTCACGAGTATCATCCTCTCGATGCTCGTGGTTTCTGGTGTCGCCTGGATCTTCGCTCGCAGGTTGGATGCCGGGGTGCGGCCCTGCCTCGGTGGCTGGGACGGAGCGGTGTTCGCGCTGGTCGTCGGGGCCTTCGTCCTGTATTCGATACCGGCGGAGTACCTTATAAACAGTCGGGACCCCGGCGTCTACACCGTCGTCTCCGAACGGCTCGCCGCGAGCGGAGAACTCTTCAAGCAGGATCGCCTGATAGACGCCGTCTCGGAATTCCACCCGTTCTACGACGAGGAGAAGTATCCCGGCTTCTTTATCCTGGAGGGTTTCGGCGGGAGTGGTTCGCTTATCGTGCCGCAGTTCTTTCCCGGTCCGTTCGCCCTGATCGGAGCCGGGATGCTCGCCTTCGGGACGTGGGGCGGGCTGTACGTCGTCCCGGTCCTCGGGGCCGTCTCCGTCGGGGTGACCTTCGCCCTCGGGCGAGAATTCTTCGGGCGGTGGGCCCGGGCGGTGGGCCGGGCTCCTCGGAGCGGCGCTGCTCGCCCTCTCCTACTCGCAGCTCCGGTGGGCCAGACACCCGTCGAGCGAGGTGACGGCTCAGCTACTCGTGCTTTCGGGGTTGTGGTTCTCCGTGCGGTTCGTCAAAGATC
>JBPCNU010000223.1:0-6776 GCA_051000975.1 Rubrobacter sp. | reverse complement strand
CGGGGCCGCCTTGAGCGACCCACGAGCCGCCGCGACACAGGCCATTTCCTCGGCGACCGGTGACCGGGACGGCTGGAGCGCGAGAGAGGTCAAGGAGTCAGACGGTTTCTACCGAGTAAGAGTCGAGCGAAACGTTTCAGGGGCCGCCCCGCAGAAGACCGTCCTCTACCTTCGGCGGACGGATGGAACGCTCGAAACCGCAGGCATCGGAGAAGACCTGACCGGAGCGGAGCTTCCCAGACTCCCGGAGAACCTCGCCCCGGCAGGAGAACTCGCTGCGAGCGGGGCTGTGTCCATCGCTCCGGCGACGCCCGTCTACGAAGGCGGTGCGAAAGGCGAGGTTACAGAGCGCGGCATAGAAGAAGCGGTGGCTACGGTCGAAGGCTATCCGGGGGTGGCCGGGTTCTACGTCATTGACCCGAGGGACGGGTCGGGGTACGGGATCAGGCCGGACGAGGAGTTCTTCTCGGCGTCTACGATAAAGGTCGCCGTCATGGCCGCCGTCTACAGGAAGATGGACTCCGGCGATCTCGAATACTCGGATCAGCTCACCACGAACGAAGAAGACTGGGCGGCGGGCGCGGGCTGGCTGCGCTGGAACACCCCCGGTGCGAACACCACCGTCGAGGATGCGCTGTGGCTGATGATGACCGAGTCAGACAACGTGGCGACGAACGTCCTGATGCGTGCCGTCGGCGGCCCCGACTACGTGAACTCCGTCGCAAGGGACCTCGGAGCGCAGGACACGGATCTCTTCTGGAAGCTGTCGAGCGAGCGGGCCGCAGTCCCCGCGCTCGACAACCACACGACCCCGCGCGACATGGCGACGATGCTCGCGGGCATCTACGAAGGCAAGGGCTTCAAGGACTTCTCCCGCGATGAGATGCTGGACCTCATGTCACGGAACAACCTTGAATACTGGCTGGAGGGCGGCGTTCCGAACGGCATCGTCACGGCCAACAAGGGCGGCTGGCTGGACGGAATCTACAACGACGTTGGCATCGTCGAGTACGAGGAGAAACCGTACGTCGTCGCGATCTACACCATGAACGGCCCCGAACTGGAGGAAGGCTCCCCGATTCTGGCTGAGATCTCCGGCGCGGTCTGGCTCACAGAGTCAGGAAAGTCGAAGGAGGAGTTCGGAGAAGACCGCGCCGAACAGCCCACCGAAGCTCACCCGGACTCCGACCCCTCGCCGGACGAGGACCGCTCCTCCAGGGAAGATAAGCCCCGCCGCGACTAGAGTGGTCTTCGCAGACTTTCAGAGGGGATTTCCGTAATAAATTCGGTCTAGGCCGCTCCATCGAAGCGGGCGTTGGTGGAAGACTCGGGGACCATGACGCGCAGGGCATTCTCGGAGACAGAGAACTCTTCGGGGGTTGTTGCGACGATCTCACCATCCACGTTCACCTTCTGCGGCGGGCTGGTCTCGATCTTTATGCGCTTCGTGCGGTAGCGGTAGACACAGTCCGTGCTTATGAAGTCGCCGCTTCTGATGTACCGGGCGATCCCGAACAGATCCCGGTGTCGGCCCAGCTCGATGGCGTAGATATCGAGCGTCCCGTCGTCCATCCCGGCCTCCGGCGAAACAGCGAGTCCACCGCCGTAGAATCGCCCGTTCCCCACCGCGACCTGAAGGAGCCGTGAGAGTTCTATAGGTTCGTGGTCTCCGTCGGGGAAGGTGATGCTGGCAGCGAAGGGCTCGTGATCGAAGAACGCCCGCACTGCCGCGAGCGGATAGGCGAGCGCGCCCACCCGGCGTTTCAGCCCCGGCGAGAGCGCCTGCGTAACCCCGACCCCGAGCCCCATAGACGCGACGTTGACGTAGTAGTTGGCCCCGGCGAGGCCGAGGTCCACGTCCACCAGCTTGCCGCTGGCGATGGTCTCGCAGGCGCCTTCGATGTCGGGCGGAATCCCGAGCGTCCGGGCGAAGTCGTTGGCCGTGCCGAGCGGCAAGAGACCGAGGACGACTTCACGACCGACCAGATGATCGACGGTCGAGCTGATCGTCCCGTCACCGCCTCCGAGTATGATCATCTCATACCCGTCTCCCGAACCCAGGAGCCCCGTTACGACCTCCGAGATGCGTCCGGGGTCGTCCACCGCGAAGCTCTCCTCGACCTCGACCCCAAGCCCCGCAAGCTGCCTTTCAGCCCGCTTCAAGGCCTCCCGGCCCGTTCTGGAGCGCGTATTGACTACGAGCGCGGCCCGACGCGCTCGTACCTTCTCGATGGAACTTCTACCGTGCATCAGCCTCCCGAAACTCACTCTGAACTTTCCGGCGTGTCCGTATAACGTATCCGTATAACATTCTCTCAGCGGCGCGTATCATCGAAACCGCGCAGTACGACAGAGGAGAACGCACCTTGCAGCAAGATACGAGGGATACGAGGGTCGGTTTCATCGGGCTCGGCCTGATGGGCTACCCGATGGCTAGGAACCTCGCCGAAGCCAGATACCATCTCACGGTCTCGAACCGCTCTCCCGGAAAGGCCGAGTGCCTGACGAGAGAAACGGGTTGCGAGGCCGCAAAGAATGTCGAGGACCTGGCGAAGAACAGCGATTTCGTCATCACGATGCTTCCCGGCCCACAGGAGGTAGAAGAGGTCATCGGCGGAGACGCGGGTGTGATCGCAAACGCCCCGCCCGGTGCGACCATAATAGATATGTCCACCTCTTCTCCACCTCTCGCGAGAACGCTGGCGAAGCAGGGCAGGGAGCGCGGCGTCCACTTGCTGGATGCCCCTGTCTCCGGCGGCGACGTCGGGGCAATCGCGGGGACGCTCACGATCATGGTCGGCGGCGAAGAATCGGTCTTCGAGCATGCAGGACCGCTTTCAAGCGTCATGGGCAGGACCGTGATCTACGTCGGAGAGGCCGGGGCGGGACAGGTCGTGAAGGCCGCGAACCAGACCGTCGTCGCCCTGACGATTCAGGCCGTTTCGGAGGCGCTGGTGCTAGCCCGTCACGCGGGCGTGGACGCGGAGAAGGTGTTGGACGTACTCGGTGGCGGCCTCGCCGCGAACAACGTGATGAAGGTCAAGCGCGAGAAGTTCCTCTCCGGCGAGTTCGAGCCGGGCGGTAAGGTCGCCTCGCAGCACAAAGACCTCGGCATCGTTCTGGAGACCGCCCGGCAGGCCGGGGTCGTCATGCCCGCCACGGCCCTCTGCGACCAGCTCTACGCCTCGCTTCTGGCGCGGGGCATGGGCGGTCTCGATCACTCCGCGCTCATCAAAGCCGTCGAGAACCTCTCCGGCGACTAGCTTTCAGGATACGACGGAGGGTCTACCACTGCTCGCTCGCACCAGGCACTCATAATCCGGTACGCATGGTAAGCGGCATTCTGGCGCGACTTCGTATCGGTTCCCGGAACTAAAAAGCATGCCCGAAGCCGATCTACAGAGCGCGAACTCTGGTATCTGGGTGTAAGATTCGGTCTACTACAGGAAAGATTCACGTCTAGCTGAGGAGGTGATGGAGTGAAGATCGAAGACGATGCCCTCCTGACCTGCTCGGCCTGCGGTGTCGAGGGGCCGCACGAGCTCCTGTACCTCTCCGGCCACCTCGCCGCGAGCCGCTGCCTGAGCTGTGACGAGGTACGCGTCTACTCCGAGCATCTCTATGAAGACTACGTCCGCGATGTTATCGAACGCACCGGACACCTCCCGGAGAAGCTCGCCCTCGAAGCCTTCAAGAGTCCTCTGAGCCTCGCATTCTGGCCGATAAAGGCCGCTCACAAACCGCTGGCGCTCGCCAGGGAGGTAAACCGGCTCTCCGGCTTCGACCGGCGTTCTTACGCGCGTAAAGTACCCCGACGCCCGTAACGCTACCGGACGGCGGGGCTATTCCGGCCATCCCCTGAGACTAGACTTCGGAGAGGATCTTCTTAGCCCGGGGGATGCGCGGCGCGCTCATGGAGAGCTCCGTCACGCCAAGTTCGACGAGCTTCGCGATGAGGTCAGGCTCACCGGCGGCCTCGCCACAGACCCCGACCCAGACGCCCGCTTCCTTCGCGGCCTCGCAGGTCATACCGATCAACCTCAGTACCGCCGGGTGATCGGCGGCCTGTAGATGCTCCAGCTTCTCGTTGCCCCGGTCCGCCGCCAGGGTGTACTGGACGAGGTCGTTCGTCCCGATGGAGAAGAAGGACACCTCCGGTGCGAGGTCTGCTGCACAGAGGGCCGCAGCGGGCGTCTCGACCATCACGCCGACCTCGAATTCCCCGAACTCGACACTTTCCGAAGAGAGTTCATCGCGGCACTCGGAGATAAGGCTCTTCGCGGCGACGATCTCAGAGGCGTTGGCGATCATGGGGAACATGACTTTCAAATTGCCGTAAGCCGAAGCGCGGAGCAACGCGCGAAGCTGCGGCTTGAACAGCTCGGGTACATCGAGGCACATGCGGATGCCGCGCCAGCCGAGGAACGGGTTCTCCTCGAGGGGCTGCTCCACGCCGGGCAGGTCTTTGTCCCCCCCGACATCGAGCGTGCGGAAGATGACCGGACGGTCCCCAAACGCCTCTACCGCCTGCTTGTAGACCTCGAACTGCTCGTCCTCGGTCGGCAGCACGTCGCGCTCCATGAACAGAAACTCCGTCCGGAACAGCCCGACGCCCTCAGCACCGTAGGCTATGGCGTCTGCGGCCTCCTTCGCGGAGCCGAGGTTCGCGGAGATCTCTATTCTACGACCGTCCTTCGTGCGACCCTCGACGTCCCTGAACTCATCGAGGGCGGCCCGTTCATCTTCGGCGGCGGACTGCTTGCGCTCGAACTCGCGCTCGGTGTCCGGGTCCGGGTCGGCGACGGCGTAGCCGGAGCTGCCGTCAATGGCGACCGTTCTGGCAGAGAGGGATTCCTCGATGGCATTCCCGACCCCGACGACCGCCGGGATACCCATCGAACGGGCCATGATCGAAACATGCGACGTTTTGGAACCCTCCGCCGTGACGAAGCCGAGGGCCATCCCCTTCGGAATTCTTGCGGTGTCGGACGGGGCGAGGCTCCGGGCGAGGATGACGGACGGCGTACCCAGGGCCGCCAGCCCGGCGACCCCGCAGCCGATCAGCTCCGCCGCGATCTGGGCCGTGACGTCGCGCACGTCGTCGGCGCGGGCGGCCAGGTACTCGTCCTCCATCTCCGCGAGCATCCCGGCGAACTCCTCCCCCACTTCAAGGACGGCGGCCTCCGGGCTTTCGAGCGACTTCACCCGCTCCTCGACGCCGTCGGCGAGCTCCGGGTCTTCAGCGAATTCGATGTGGGCCTCGAAGATCCCGGCCTCGCTCTCGCCCCCGGACGAGCGGAGTTCTTCGGCGGTCTCGGAGAGCTTTTTCGAGACGACCGCGACGGCCTCGTTGTAGCGGGCGAGTTCGCGCTCGACCTCGGACTCTTCGATGGTCTTGCGCTCGGCTTCGAGCTTGCCCGGCGTGTGGATGAAGGCCGGGCCGAAGGCGACGCCTTCGGAGGCGGCCACGCCATCGAGGCGGAGTCCGGTCGTCCTGTTCGCATCGGTGCTCACGTCATTCCTCCTCGCTGGAGATGATCTCGACGACCGCGGCAAGCGCGGCCTCCTCGTCCTCTCCGTCGGCCTTGACGAGTACGGTGTCGCCCTGCTTCGCCCCGAGGGTCATCAAACGCATCGAACTCTTCGCGCTGGCCTCCCGCTCGCCCTTCGCGACCGTAACGTCCGCCGAGAACCCCTTCGCGGCCTTGACGATGTTCGAGATCGGCCTCGCGTGAATCCCGGCCTCCGGTACGACTACGACTTCTTTCTCTACCATTTCTCCTCCTCTTTCACCGTTTGTTAACCCTGAATTGTAGGGATTCGGCCCCCGTAACACCCGTAAAGAAGCGTCGCTCGTGTCAACGAGCTACTTTGAGGATGTCCCCGGTGTGGTGATCCCCACAATCTCCACACCAGAGAGTTTTGTATGATTACTTATCAGGCGGTCGCGGTCGCCTTCTTCTCGGTGTTCTTGGTGGCGGCTTCCTCGACTACTTTTTCGTCGGAGCCGCCGGTGAACTGCTTGAGTCCGACGACGAGGACCGCGCTTACGACCGTGCCTATCGCAATGGCGAGGAGGTAGAGCGGCCAGTTGCCGATCAGGCCGATGACGAAAATTCCGCCGTGCGGAGCGCGGAGCGTCGCACCGAAGAGGAGCGAGAGAGCGCCCGTCAAAGAGGAACCCGCGATCATCGCCGGGATGACGCGCAGCGGGTCGGAGGCGGCGAAGGGGATCGCGCCCTCCGTGATGAACGACGCCCCGAGAAGCCAGTTGGCCTGTCCCGCCCGACGCTCGGAGTTGGTGAAGAGCTTCGGACGTACGAGGCAGGCGAGGGCCAGGGCAAGCGGCGGGACCATACCGGCGGCCATCACGGCGGCCATCGGGCCGAACGCTCCACCGGCGAGACCGGCGATCGCGAAGGCGTAGGCAGTCTTGTTGATCGGGCCACCGAGGTCGGCGGCCATCATCGCGCCGAGGATGACGCCGAGAAGGGCGGCGTTCGCCCCGGAGAGGCCGCTGAGCCAGTCCTGCATCGCCGTCGTGGCTCCGGCTATCGGGTTGCCGATCACGAGAATCATCACCGCGCCGACGATAAACGTACCAACGACCGGGTAAACGATGATCGGCATGAGCTTCCCGAACGCGCCGGGGATCTTGATCTTCTTGAGGAGCATGATCGTCGCCCCGGCGAGCAGACCCGCCGCGAGACCGCCGAGGAACCCGGCCCCGATCTCGTTCGCGATCAAACCACCGACGATCCCCGGCGCGATGCCCG
>JBPCNU010000222.1:0-5208 GCA_051000975.1 Rubrobacter sp. | reverse complement strand
TACCCCGGTATCACTTGCGGTTACGGTGTAAATTTTCGCAGACGGCAGCAAATAGTCGAGTAAAATACGCTCAAGAGTCTGGGTCGAGGTTCAGAGTAGGCTCACGACTCTTCGTAGCCTTTACAAGAACGATTTACAGGAGTGAAGAGGAGATATGACGGTCAAAACAGAAGAGAAGATCAAACTCTACACAGGAAACTACTGTCCATTCTGCATGCGGGTCAAGGGCGAGTTGGAGCGCCTAGATATCGAATACGAAGCCGTCAATGCCGACGAAGACAACCGCGAGTCGGTCATGAAGCTCTCCGGCCAGCGGGCGATTCCGATCCTCACGATAGACGATGAGGTTCTAGTGGACTCGAAGAACATCATTCGCGAGCTTCGCCGCCGGTTCTCCTGAAGGACGTAAAGGAAGCCCCAGCTTGCCCGGCTACTCGGATAGAGAGACTTCTCTGAGTACGTAACCTGCGTAGAAGGCTATGGAGTCCCGGTCGCCGTTCTCGATAAAAGCCCGGGCCTTGCCAACGGGATCGAGTTCGTAGTCTTCAAGGGTCAGGAGCGTTTCGCTCCTGCGGTTCTCGCGGCTCCACAAGGCCATCGTCCCGGACTCCGAAAGGGCGCGCCGGATGGTCTCTCCGAGGTATGTTCCGAGCGAGTAGGCGACCTCGTCCAGCATTGGGGTCTCTCCGAGGACGAGGACGAACTCCTCCATCACGGGGAGGTACTGGGTTCCGTAGTCCAAGTCGTCCATCCAGTAGTGCCGGGCCGCCGAGAGAAAGTCTTCGGCGGCCTGTTTAGCGTCTTCGGGGGCGGTGTTCACGAGCGAGAGTTGCAGCAAGGCTCCGGGGCTCGTGCCGGTGAAGAAAGTAGCCTCGTCCGGGACGGGATAGGAGCTGAGGATCAGCACCTCCTTCTCGATGCCGCCCTCGGAGGCTCGGAGTACCCCCATCCGCCGGATGACGCTCTTGATGACCTGCGGGGTCCAGAGGCCCGTCTCGACCTCGATAAAGAATTCCCGACCCGACCTCGTCAGGTGTATCGGAAAGACAGCGTTTCCGACGGGCGACTCGACCTCCCGGAAGAGTTCGAGCACCTGACCGCCCTGGTATTCGAGGGCGTCGGCGACGCGCAGAATCGTCGCCGGACGCGGGGCGTCGCGGGCGATATTTGGAGCTTCGAGTTCAGGCCAGAGTTCGTCTGGCCCGCCAATATGTCCACCGGTTCCTAAAGACATGGGACATCTTTCGAGAGGGTTAGCTCAGCTCCTGACGCCTGATACCTCGCCGGATGCTTGCAAGGTACGGCCGCGAGAATTCTAGCATCCTGGGCGTCACAATAAATTCTTTGCGATCAGCTACCACAGGTTGCTATAAGTTCCGGGGATGGAATACTAGTCCCTCGACGAGAGATCCGAGACGAAGAAAGAGAAGAGCTTGAGAGAGATTGTTTTGATCCGTCACGGCCAGTCAACCGCGAACGCCGAGGGGGTGTGGCAGGGACAACTCGACTACCCGCTCTCTGACCTCGGGCGTGAGCAGGCCCGCTACGCCGGTGAAGCCCTGCTCGGCGAGGAGATAGATTCGTTCTACGCAAGCCCCCTCTCCCGCGCCTTCGAGACAGCACAGATCATCGCCCGGGCTTGCGGGTTTTCGGGTGAGATCATAGCCGTACCGGGGCTTACAGAGCGTGGCGGCGGTCTCTTCGAGGGCAACACCTGGCCGGAGAGGGAGCGAGACATGCCGGAGGTCGTCCGCCGCTTCCGGGAGGCCGGAGAGGAAGCTGGCTGGAGCATAATTGGGGCCGAGACCGATAAGGACATCCTTGCACGCTTCGCCCCGATGATAGAGGAGATTCTGTCGAGGGAGGAGACGGGAGGCAGGACGGTCATCGTCTCTCACGGTGGGGTGATGCGAGCGTATTTGCGGGACCGCTTCGGGCCGGGGGTTCTGGCGAACGGTCAGCGAGCGGGGAATGCTTCGATCACGCGGATACTGATGAGCGAGGATAGCTCGGTGGATCTCACCTCCGTTGCGGATTCGGCTCATATCCCGGAAGAAGGCCGCCCCGTAACCCCCGTGAACGAGCCATCCTCCGAGTAACTTATCAGAGGCTAACGCGGCTCGAAGTATATAAGGTCGCCTTCTTCTTCCGAGGCCGCGAACTCTTCGGTGGCGGGGAGATAGTCATCGTCGCAACTCTCATGGGAGATGAAATAGACGGGACGCTCGCTCGTTAGATCGCGTTCGAAGTTCTCCTTCAGAGTGCCACCGTCGAGCCAGCGAAGCGTCACATCCGGCCGCTCGTCCTCGACTTCGACGAGGTAGGTTACGGGGATGATCTCGACCTTCCCGTAGAGGATCGCTCCCTCCGGCAGCGTCTCCAGGATGTCTTCGGAGCGGGCTCTTTCATCGTAGTAATCACTCCTGTCGGACGGAGCGAAGTTCAACCCCAGCACGAGCGCGGCAACGATAACGGGGGCGAGAAAGAGCGGCTGCAAGACGGCCATCCGATTGCCGGCCTCCGTTATCCCGACGGCGAGCAGTAGGCAGAGGATCATATACACCGGGATGTAGTAGACCGCGATGTCGTCTATCTCGTAGGAGAGAGCGTACACAAGCGCGGCGAGCAGCCCCGCAAAGATAGCCATCGCCACCGCCTTATCTCTCGCAAAGAGCGCGGCGGCTCCACCCAAGCCGCCGACCAGGAGCAGCGCGAGCAGGCCATAGCCGAACGGGGCCGGGGCCTGAGCTGAGAACTGGGCGAGAAACCCACCGACGTTCCCGAGTACGGTGCCGGGCGTCGGGTCCATCAACCCCTGAAAGCGCGACCCGGAGATGACCGCCCACACCTCGCTCCAGTTGTTTACCGGGTCTCCGTAGTTGTGCCAGGCCCCGGCGAAACCCCGAAGCGGGATATACGCATATACCGAGAGCCCTCCGAGAAATACGATACCCCCCGCGAGAGTTCGTCGAACCGTAACCCTGCGCTTCCCTTTAGTGAAAAAGAGGATCACGAACATCGGGGCGAAGAGGACCATCCCGGCGTTGTTGCCGAGAGATACTCCAAAGACGAACGCTGCCGAGAGCAGGCTTATCATCCCGCCCTCCTCGCGCCACCGGAGCAAGAGCAGGGTAACGAGCAGCACGAAAAAAGCATGCATCGTGTAGACCTCGCCGAGCGTCGCCTGAGACCAGAAGGTAGTCGAGAAGGCGAAGATGAGAGCCGCTCCGACCGCCGGGGTCTGTCGCGCCCCGATGCTCCGGGCGACGAGGTAGGCCAGAACCGCAGCCCCCGCGCCGAAGACGGCGGCCATCAGGCTCACCCGGTATGCGACGTCACCGAGCGGAAGAAAGGTGAAGAGTTTCCCGAAGAGGATGAAAGTCGGGTACCCGGTCGGGTGTCCGGTCCCGAGCAGGGGGGCTGAGATCTGAAACCGCCCCGCGTCGTTCGTCGCAACGGTCGGGGCAAGGGTGAGTACGTAGACCGCGAGCGAGGCCAGCCCCACGAACGTCGCAGAGAGAACCTCGCTCCGAACCGGCGACTTCCCGGTCGGCCTCTCAGTCGAGGAGACGAACACTGCGAGCGTTCGGCCCCCGGTCGTTGCGGCCCACCACGTACTCCACGTCCTCATTCGGGCCGAGCGAAGCCGAATCCCCCTCGACTTCCGAGTGATGCACGAAGAGGTCTTCTCCGGTCGGGCGCACGATGAAGCCGTAGCCCTTGTCCGGGTCGAACCACTTTACCCGCCCCTGCTCCATACCCTCCGGAGAGGGCGACGAAGACGCGGGCGCCGAGGCCTGGACGTTCTCGACGGCGACCTCCAGCTGGCTCTGCTCGTCTTCAGAGGGTTCGACCAACCCGTTTCCGTCTGAAACCGACTGAGACTCGGGAGCGATTATGAACGATATCCCATCGTCGGGGCCGCCTTCTGCCCGGTCGGCTTCAAGGACTATGACATCTTCGGCGACCTTCACGACTACGGCGTTGACGTCGGACCAGTGCTCGCGCCAGATCGGATCATCCGAGACCGCAGGGTCGAGCCAGAGCCCCCAGCCGTCGTTGTCCCCCTTGTCGAGAACGCCCTCGAAGACGCTCTCGGGTTCGCGGTAGAGCCTCTCGCGACGGTAGATGTCATTGCGCGAACGGAAAGACTGAACCGAGGATGCACTCGTGCCGAGGGCGTCGGCGATCCAGTCATCGCTCTTGCCATCTTCGACCCATTCTTTTATTTGTCCCATATGTGGCTTTAAGGCTATGCGCTTCTTGGACTCGGTCATTCTCCAGCCTACTCCTTGTTTGCCGCTCTGTGGCCTAAGACTTCTACAGACTTTCCTCGGAAAGGGCCTTGATGTGTCTCAGGTTTTCTAAAGCACTTCGCATCCATCGCGTCTATTTGTTGCCGCGCATTCTAGCATCCTCGTTGTATCAGGCAAAGTCTGTTTCCTGTTTGTTTCCTGTCTGTTTCTCTTACACGTTTCTTTTTTGTGAGTTTTACGAATATTATGAATGGTCTCTGGCTCTTTACTTCGCGGGAGACTACTCCTGATCCTTGCTAGCCATAGCTAATCGAGGGTTGGTCATAAATAGCGCGTGGCACCGAGGATGGACTTGACCGGGCGGGAAAAGCCTCCGAGTATGGCGTGTGTCCAAGCACGCTACCCTCGGAGGCGCGGCCATGATCGCCCAAGACACCGTCCTTGTCCAACTCCTCCGCCTGGTCGACGGCGTCCCCGCCTCGCCGCCCCAGCGCCTTCCCCGCCGCGGGCGGCCCCGCATCTATTCGGACGGACTGTTCCTCAAGGCGCTCGTGGTCATGACCGTGAGGCGCCTTCATCGGGTCGGCGAGTTCCTCCCCGTGATCGAGGAGCCCGCCGTCGAGATGCGGCAAGTGCGCGGGATGCTCCGCGAAGGAGGGCGCCTGCCCTCCCGGCGCACCTTCGAGAGAAGGCTCCGCGCCCTGCCCGAGACCCTGCCCGGGCGCATCGGCCTGCTGGGGCGCCGCCTGGTGGAGCTGCTGGAGCCCTGGGCGCGCTCGGGGCGGGCGGTGGCCGTGGACTCCACCGCGCTTCGGGCCAGGGGAGGGGTGTGGCACAAGAAGGACCGCGAGGCCGGGGTCGTCCCCCACTCCTCCATAGACACCGGGGCCGGATGGACGAAGAGCGGTTGGCACGGGTGGGTGTATGGCTGGAAGCTCCACCTGGCGACCAC
>JBPCNU010000221.1:0-2908 GCA_051000975.1 Rubrobacter sp. | reverse complement strand
GTCATAAGCCGCTCGTCGCTCGCGGAGCGTGCGCTGTATCCCTGGCTCGTGGCCTCGCAGGCGTTGCCGATAATCGCCGTCGCCCCCGTACTCGTCACCTGGTTCGGCTACGGACAGTTCCCGAAAGTTCTCATTGTTATATTGTTCTGCTTCTTTCCCATAACCGTTGGGACGGTGGACGGTCTGCGTTCGGTGGATGGCGACCTGCTCAGGATGATGCGGTCTTTCGGAGCGGGGCGGGTAAGGACTTTCTTTATGGTCGAGGTCCCGGCGGCGGCGCCTTTTCTGTTTGCCGGGATGCGGCTGTCGGTGACGTACTGTGTTATCGGGGCGATAACCGGGGAGTGGGTCGGATCGAGCGAGGGGCTCGGGTTTCTCATGATCCAGGACAAGAACCAGTTCGAGATCCCGCGCCTGTTCGCCGAGATAGCACTGCTCTGTGCGATGGGCGTATCGCTCTTCCTGAGCGTTTCGCTTCTGCAGAGGCTGCTCGCTCCCTGGACGTTGAGCCGGGAGTGAGGGTTCTCTATACTCGGTAGCGAAAAGAGAGAAGCCCGTAAGACGAAAAACAGCGGAGCTACTCCGGGTCACCGGAAGGCTGAGAGTCGGCTGATCGCCGAGACGCTTTGAACCTGATGTGGGTAATCCCACCGGAAGGGAGAAATATGCAGCACCGAGAACGAAGCAACGCCTCGCGCCCCGGTATCTCCGGGATGAAGAGGATCTCCAGAGGAACTTTCCTGAAGCGAACCGCCGCGCTCTCTGCGCTCGCGGCCTCGCCCGCGCTGCTCGCCTCGTGCGGAGGAAGTCCTGCGAGCTCCGGCTCTCCGGAGGGCTCCGGTGAGTCCGGGGGTGCGATCACGCTCACGCTCGACTGGTACCCGAACGCCGACCACGCTGGAGTCTACATGGCCCGGAGCCTGGGGCTCTTCGACGACGCGGGCCTCGACGTAGAGATACAGCAGCCCTCAGACCCGGCCTCCGTGTTGCAGCTCGTCGCCGCCGGACGAAGCGAGTTCGGTATCTCCTACGAGACCGAGATGACCAACGCCGCCGTCCGGGACATCCCCGTAGTCTCCGTTATGGCGATCATGCAACACCCGCTCAACTCGCTGATGAACCTGCGCAAGACAGACATCTCCGACCCCGCCGACCTCGCCGGAAGGAAGGTCGGGTACGCGGGGGGGCAGTCGCTCGGCTCGGCGGTGCTGGATACGGTGCTGAGGGAAGCCGGAGAAGACTCGGCTTCCGTAGAGAAGATCAACGTCGGCTACGACCTCCGGCCCGCGCTCACGAGCGGTCGGGTCGACGCCATCGTGGACGCCTACTGGAACATCGAGGCCGTTGAGCTGGAGAGAGAAGGCTTCGAGGTCGAGGTGATTCGACTCGAAGACGTCGGTGTTCCGAACTACAACGAGCTGGTCGTTGCGACCGCGAGCGACTACGCCGAGACGAACCCGCGAGTCGTGCGGGACTTCGTCGCCGCGCTGGTCGCCGGCCACGAAGCCGCGACAGACGACCCGGAGGCCGCCTCGCAGGCTCTTATCGAGGCAAGCCCGGAGCTCGACGAGGAGACCGCCAGGCGGACGACGCAGCTTACGGTTCCGATCTTCCGCGAGTCGGGATGCCCCGTTGGTTTCCAGCCGCCCGACGAGTGGCGGGAGTACGTCTCGTGGTCTGTAGAGAACGAAGTCCTGCCACGAAGCATAGAGGTCGACCGCGTGGTGACGAACGAATACCTGCCGGAAGGAGAACGATGAAGAAGGCTCTCAGCATAGCGACGAGCGACTCGGGGGCGGGGGCGGGCATACAGGCCGACCTCAAGTCGTTCCTGCGGTGCGGCGTCTACGGGACGACCGCCATCGTGGCGACGACCGCCCAGAACACAGTCGGGGTGAACGCTATCTTCCCGTTCCCACCGGAGGTCGCCGTTGGGCAGATCGAAGCCGTCGCCGAAGATATCGGCGTCGACGCCGTAAAGACGGGGATGCTCTTCAAAGCCGGGATAATTTCCGCCGTTGCCGAGGCCATCCGCCGCCTTGAACTCCCGAACCTCGTCGTGGACCCGGTGATGGTCGCCGAGAGCGGTGCGACGCTCTTGGAAGAAGAGGCGATAGAAACATACCGGACGCAACTCTTCCCGCTTGCAACCGTCATCACCCCGAACGCCAACGAGGCCTTTGCGATCCTCGGAGCCGAGCGCGCCGAAGACCGCATCGAAGAGGCGGCTATCGAACTGCATTCCCTCGGCCCGAAGGCGGTCGTCATTACCGGGGGACATACCGCTTCCGGGGCCGAACTCCTCTACGACGGAGAGGAGTTCGCCCGTATCGAGGGCCCGGTACATCCCGGTGGCAACGCGCATGGCTCCGGCTGCACTCATTCGTCTGCGCTGGCGAGCTTCCTCGCCCTCGGGTTCGACGTGGAGACGGCGGCGAGGAAGGCCCGGCTTGTAGCTTCGGAGGCAGTCGAGTACGGGTTGGGTGAGATCGGGGCCGGAGCAGGGCCGGTCCACGCGCTCGGTTCCGTACTGAAGCATGCGCCGCCGCTATGATCCGCCGGAGCTGAGACAATCCGGCACTGGTTTAATGATTTCGTAAACGATACAGAAGCGAGGGGAATGGTATGAAAGCAGAGGAAGCCCTGCGGAAGCTGGCCGAGAAGAAGCCGCTCGTTCATCACCTGACCAACTACGTTACTGCGAACCTCGTTGCGAACGTAACGCTCGCGGTTGGTGCGCTCCCGGTCATGGCTCACGCTCGGGAAGAGGTCGAGGAGATGGCCTCCGGTGCGTCGGCCCTCGTCATCAACATCGGGACGCTGGACCCCGCTACCGTCGAGTCGATGCTCAACGCCGGGAAGACGGCCAACGAGCGCGGCATCCCCGTCGTCCTCGATCCTGTCGGTG
>JBPCNU010000220.1:0-8101 GCA_051000975.1 Rubrobacter sp. | reverse complement strand
AAGACGCCTTCTCGGCTCTTGAGAACGGGCAGGTCGACGCCGTCATAAACGACTTCCCCGTCTCTGCAGACCGCGTCCAGCAGACCGGAGATACGCTGGAGATCGTCCAGACTATAGAGACGGGTGAGCAGTACGGCATCGCCCTCCCCCCCGACAGCGAGCTCACCGGGGAATTCAACCAGGCGTTGCAGGAGATCAAGGACGACGGGACTTACGCCGAGATCTACGAGAAGTGGTTCGGCCAGGAACCGGAGACCATCCCGTAGCCCTCTCTATAGCGACCTCCTAGAACCATCTCGTAGCAAATAGAAAGCAAGTAGGAAGCTCGCCGGGGATAAGAGCCCTGTATCCCCGGCCCTCGTCGAGAGGATGCCGATGCCCTTCACCTGGCCGCCGTTCGAGATCAACCCGGAAAACTTCAGCTTCGAGAACATAAGAACCCGCTACCTTGACTTCGGGATCGTCATCGAGCGGTTTGATGTCGTCTTGCAGGCCGTGCTGGTTACCATCCTGCTCGCGCTGCTCGCCGAGGTTCTCGGGATCGTAATCGGCCTCTTCCTCGCCCTGCTGCGCCTCGGCCGGTTCCGCATCCTGCGGTTTCTCGCTCAGGCTTACGTGGACTTCTTCCGGGGAACGCCGCTCCTCGTACAGCTCATCATCATCTACTTTACGACCCCCCTCATAGGCCTGACCTTCAGAAGCCTCTTCTTCGCCGGGCTGGTCGCCCTGACGCTCAACTCCGCCGCCTACGTCGCCGAGATCTTCCGCTCCGGCATTCAGTCAATAGACAAAGGGCAGATGGAGGCCGGACGCGCTTCGGGTCTCTCCTACGCTCAGACGATGCGCCACATCGTCATCCCGCAGGCCTTCCGCCGGGTAATACCGCCCCTGACCAACGAGTTCGTCATGCTCATAAAAGACACCTCGATAGTCAGCGTCATCGGGCTGGTCGAGCTTCTGAAGGTGACGCAGGACATCCGCAACGAGACCTTCAACGGGACGCCGCTGATCGCCGCCGCGCTGATCTACCTGGCGTTGTGTCTGCCCTTGATCTACCTCGCCAACGCCCTCGAACGACGCCTGAACCGCCGCACGGCGTAGCATGAGGTTCGTTGCGTCTTAGATATCCGCCGGGGGTCCGCCCTTTCCATGAGCCGACTCGTATTCGGTGGCGGAGCTTCCAAGGGTCTGGCCCTGACTCTGGATGAAGTCTCGCTCGGAGACGTAGGCCTGGACCATCATCGAGAGTTCCATCTTGTCCTTCTCGATGGGAAGCGTTCCGGCCTCTTCCTGTCTGGCGAGTTCGGCCCCGCTCTCTCCGGTCGCGGCTTCGAATTCTTTAATCCTCTTGCGCATCCTGAGGCGACCGCCCGGCGTGAGTCGCATGTAGACCCGCTCGTCGGGGCCGTCCACCGGATAGACCCAGGCTTTCCTGAGCCAGCCCTGGAGGATCTCCGTCTTTACCTCTTCCCTGTTCTGAAGCTCCATATCGGCCCTCTCCGGTCGCTGTCGTCGGTGTTGAAGTGTATGGCGTCTATCATAACCCGCAACTCGCCCGCCTTTTCCGAAGGCTTGCGAAACCTGGCGGGCCGAAACACGTACACAATGATGAAAGCAGCGAGAAGCAAGGCAAGAGAGTCCACCAGAAGGGGATCACGATGCAGCAGGGACCGGACTACGGAAACTACGGCAGACACCCGGAGCCGGGCGACGAGCCTCACGGCTCTCACGGTTCTACCGGGTATGAAACGCGGGGCATGATGCAGAGCGGCTCCACCATGAGCCCGCAGGACGAGAAAACCTGGTCTATCCTCTCGCACCTGAGCGTCCTGACCGGGCTCGTGGGTCTGATGCCGTTCGGTGCGCTCGTCGTCTGGCTCGTCTACAAGGACCGCTCACCACGGGTCGGCTTCCACGCCCTGCAATCGCTCTTATATCAGTTGGCCTGGCTGGTCATACTCGTGGTCGGATGGTCCATTACGTTTACGCTGATGGCAGTGTTCATCGGCTTCCTACTCGTTCCCGTGATGCTCGTTGCAAGCGTCGTGCCGTTTGTACACGGTTGCTGGGCCGCCTACAAGGTAAGTCAAGGCGTGGACTACCGCTACCCGTTCATCGCGGACAGGATAGACGGCGGTCGCGGCAGAGCAGCCTGAGACGACCGGGACCAGCCTCACTCAACCAAGAAGAGCCGACCGGTAGATTACAACCCGGTCGGCTCTTCTTGGTTGAGTGAGGTGTCTACTGGTTGATCTGCGGCTGGAAGAAATCTTTCGGCGTTGCGTATACGGTAACGATCGAGCCTTCCGGGATCAGCTCCCCCGCCGCCGGGTCCGTTCCCCAGGCGACGCCCCGGTCGGCGAACCCGGGCCGGTACTCGTAGACGAACCTCACACCGAAGCCCCGGTTCAGGAGGATTTCCTCCGCCGAGTAATCGAAGTACGGCACGACCTGCGGCACGGGCAGGAGCTGAGCCGTCGTCTCCGGTCTGGTGGGGGCTTCGTTGTTGGTATTAGTCGCACGCGCTTGAGCCGGAGCTTCGGGTGCGCTGTTTCTAACGGCGTTCACCGCGTTCACGGCCTGACCACCATCGCCATCCCCGCCGAAGTCCATGTAGCCGAGACCGGTCGCCCCGACCGCCGTCGCCCCGCCGAGTATGACCGCCGCCATCGCGAGTGCCGCAGCGACCCGCACCCGGGTCTTGCGAGACTTCTTGACGACTTCTTTCTTCCCGCCGGTCGAGTGCGCCGAAAACCCGTCTTCGAGGTCGTCGAGCATCGCCGTTGCCGACGGGTAGCGATTAGCCGGGTCTTTTTCGAGTGCCTTCGTGACGACGGCTTCCATGCTCGGAGAGACCTTCTTGTTGACCTTCCGAAGCGGCTTCGGGGTGTCTCTCATCTGCTGTCTTGCGAGGCTTTCGAGGTTGCCGGAGAAGGGAGGACGCCCGGCGAGCAGATGGTACAGAACGATGCCGACCGAATACACGTCGCTCTTCTCGGTCGCCTCTTCGCCCTTGAGCTGCTCCGGCGACATGTAGCGTGCGCTTCCGATGATCTCACCCTGCTCCACCGAGTCTTCGTCCTCGATGATGCGGGCTATCCCGAAGTCCGCGACCTTCGCCGTCCCGCCGGGGGTCATGAGGATGTTCGAGGGCTTTATATCCCGGTGGATTATCCCCCGCCGGTGAGCGTAGGCCAGACCGTCGAGGAGCTGAATGGCTATCCTGCGGGCTTCCTGCTCCCCGAGCCGACCGCGCTTCTCCGCGAGAAGCCCGCCAACGTCCTGCCCGTTGATGCACTCCGCGACGATGAACGGCACCTCTCCATCGTGAGAGATATCGTAGACCTTGACGATGTTCGGGTGATCCAGAGAAGCCATCGCCCGCGCCTCCTGCCGGAAACGCCTGCGGAACGTCGGCATCTCGGCGTAGCGGGTGTGCAATGTCTTCAGGGCGACCGTGCGCCCGAGTATGGAATCCTCGGCCTTGTAGACTACCGCCATCCCACCGGAACCCAGGGTACCAATCACCCTGTAACGTCTCCCGAGGACCGTTCCAACCGGGGCTTCCAGAATTCTCCCACCTTCAGTCGCGTGCTGCCTCGATGTCAATTATATATCCTTTGTTGCTACACACATATCTGTTGCACGATGGGATCTCCCGAAGCGCAACATCATGCAGACTACCACTTTACGGGACCATGTTTTGTGGTTTTCGGAGATTTTCGTTCTCGCGATCAGCCTCCGAGCACAGAGAGCGCGGCCTCTTCGGCGCCTTCCCCCGAGTAGCTGCCGAGCACCCGGGAGTCCGCTCCGAAGACCAGTATCGCGGCCTCTCTGGCGGCGTTGGCGACCCGAAATTTCCTTGTCGTAGAGCCTGCCCAGTCGGGGAGGATGAGGACGTAGTCTTTCGGGTCTACGTCTTCGGGTAGCTCGGCGGTGGCCTCCCTGTAGGCCCGGTCGAGCTCGACGTTGGCGACAGTCCAGTAGAAGGGCGGTACGAACGAGAGGTCTATGACGCTCGCTATCGTGAGGGAGTCGGGCTCCGGGAATCGGGGTCTTATGGTGTGGTTGACCCGCCGCACCACCTCGGCGTTCTCCCGTCCGTGAAAGACGAGGACGAGCGGCCTCCCGGCACACGAGCGAAGGCTGACGCGTCTCCCGGAGCCGGCGGTTACCATGCTGAAGTAGGGTGCCCGCGCCCCCGGTTCCATCGGAGATCTGCGGCTCATCGTCATTAAACCTAGCTCCCTCCCGGCTCCCCAGCCAGTTCGCTTCCCTCGGAGTAGTTTCTATCATCTTCTCTCCGAAGGTTGGGGTTTTCAGTCTTCGAGGGGCCGGGAGCATATCCGTCGTTCGAGGGCGGGTCTTCAAATGGTCGCTGGGGGCGGTGCTTGCGTCGAGGTTCGCGCAACAGAGAGTACCCGACCGGAACGACTATCAGGGTGAGAAGGGTCGAGGTTATGAGACCGCCTATAACCGGGATGGCGAGGCTGCTCGAGATCAGGACGTTCCCCCCGCCGCCGAGGCCGAGGGCGAGCGGCAGCAGAGCGAAGACCGTCGCCAGAGCGGTCATGAGGATTGGCCTGAGTCGGGCGCGCCCCGCTTCGACTATCGCCTCGTCGAGGGTCGCGCTCGCCTCTGCCGCGTTGATGACGAAGTCTATGATCAGGATGGCGTTCGCCACGACTATCCCGATCAGGAGCAAGACACCCAGCAGCGACGGGACGCTCAGGGTCGTGCCCGTGACGAGCAGCGCGCCGAATGCCCCGACCGTCGTGAGCGGTACGGCGAGCAAAATAACCAGCGGCACGACGAGCGACCGGAAGAACACGACGAGGACGAGGTAGACGATTACGAGGGCGACTGCTATGGAGAGGATGAGATCCCGGAAGCTCTGCGCTATGTCCTCGGACTCCCCACCGGCGGAGGCCGTTACGACGCCCGGCAGGTCGAGGCCGTCGAGGGCGGTCGTTACGTCCGCCGATACGGCGTTGGTATCGCTTGCCGTGATCGTCCCCGAAACCGTTACGGCTCGCTCGCCGTCGAAGCGCCCGATGGCCGCCGGAGCGGTCTGCTCCTGAACGTCGGCCACCTCTCCGACCGTTGCGCCTGCCCCGGTCGGGAGTCCTTCTATAGCCGCGACGGAGTTCGCTTCGTCTTCCGGTATACCGACCACGACCGGGGTTCCGTCGAGGTCTATCGTCGAGCCGCCGAGGAGCGTCCCGAGCGAGGCGGCAAGACCGGAGGGCGAGACCCCGGCAGCCGCAGCGTCGGCTTCGTTTACGGAGACGGAGATCTCCGGGTTCTCGCTGGCTATATCGCTCTGGATATTGGCGAGGCCGTCTACACCGCCCCGGAGTTCTTCGACCACTATCTCCGCAGCTTCACGGAGTTCCTGCTCGCTGCCGCCCGTTACGGTAACTTCGAGACCGCCGGTCTGCGGCCCCTGGGAGAGGATCTGGACCTGAAAATCCTCCCCGTAGAGCCGGTCGCCTTCGTCCCGGATGCGCTCTAGAGCATTGCTCACGTCGGCGTCTTCGGCGATGGCTATAAAGGACTGTGCCTCGTTGCCCGGGCGAACGGTTCCGGTCGAGGAGAACGGGTCTTCCCCGCCCACGGAGAGCTGATAGTCCGCGACGGCGGATTCGCTCCGCAGGTAATCCTCGAAGGGTTCGAGTTCGTTCGAGGTCTGCTCGACGCTGTTGCCGGAGCGCGTCTCCACCTGTGCGGAGAGCAGATTCTCTTCGCTCGGCGGAAAGAAGCTGACGGAGAGGAACGGTATCACCGCGAGTCCCTCGGCGAAGGCCACGACCGCGAAGACGATGACCAGGGCGCGGTTTCTGAGGCTCCACCAGAGCATCGAAGTGTAGATCCCCGTCGCCCCATTTGCTCTGGATCTCCTCCCGGCAGACTCGCCGCTCTTTTCGTCCGAGCGTTCGCCCGGGTTGTCTCCCCGAACGAGTCCTATCAGGAAGATGATCAGCCCGACCGCCAGAGCGACGGCGAGAGCCGCCGCTCCGACGAGGACGACGCTGGAGCCGAGGACGTCCTCCGGGGAGAGCGCCCCGACGAGGACGGCCAGAGCGACGCAGGCCACGCTCGCGAGGAGCAGCACCGCGCCGCCGATCAAGACCCGCAGACCCGTCCCGACGGTCCCGGACCCCGAACCACCGGCCCCTACGCCCACCGGGTCGCGCTTCACCCGACGCGCGATGAAGAGGCTCGTCAGGACCGGGATGATCGTAAGCGCGACGACGAGCGACGCGATGAGCGCGAGCGCGACGGTGAGGCTCAGAGGCAGGAAGAACTCGCTGACGATCCCACCCACGAGCCCGAGCGGCAGAAAGACCGCGATGGTCGTAAGGGTGGAGGAGGTGATGGCTGAGGCAACTTCAGTCGTGCCCCGAAGCGCGGCCTCCTCTGGTTCGTAGCCCTGCTGGATGTAACGGTAGGAGTTCTCCAGCACGACTATCGCGTCGTCCACCACGCGCCCGACGGCTATCGTCAGCCCGGCGAGGGTGATGATGTTCAGGGTGAGATCCTGCGCCCAGGAGAAGAGCAGAGCCGCGAAGATGGAGGTTGGGAGCGAGATCGCGGTCACGAGCGTCGCCCGGAGCGAGCGCAGAAAAAAGAAGATAACGAGGATAGCGAGCGCGCCGCCGAGCAAAGCCTTCTCCACGAGGCCGTCCACCGACTCCTCCACGTCCTCGGCGGAGTTGAAGATGATGTTGACCTGTTCCTGACCGAGCTCATCCCGCACGTCGTCGAAGACCACTTCCACGTCTCTCGCGACCTCGACGGTGTTGGAGTCGCGCTCCTTGACGATGTTCAGCCCGAGGCTCGGCTCGCCGTTGCTCCGTGAGATGCCTGCGAGATCCCCCGAAACCTCCCGGACCTCCGCGATATCTCCGAGCGGCACCGCCTCGGCGGGCGCGGTCTGCCCCGGTGGGGCGACGCTCTGTCCGGCTGCCCCTTCATCACCCCCGGAAGGCGGCCCCGACGCTTCCGCAGATGCGGCTCCTCCAGCAGGTGCAGCTCCGGCGGGTGCGGCTCCGGCTAGTGCGGCTCCGGTGAGCGAGGCCGCGCTGATCGGAAGCTCCCTCAGACCTTCGAGGTCGGTTACGCCGCTGGTCGTCCTGACGGGGGTATCGAGGCCGTCTACCTCCACGCTGCCGACGGGTGAGTCGGTGTTGGCGCCGCTGATCGCCGCGACGACAGCCTCCGGGGGAAGTCCTCTCTCGGCAAGAGCGTCGAGGTCGAGGTCGACGCGGAGCTGGCTCTCCGAACCGCCGACGAGGTCCGTGCTCTCCACGCCTTCGACTTCTTCTATATCCGGCACGACTTCGTCCTGCACGTACTCCGTGAGTGCTTCGAGGTCGCCGTCGGCGGCAGAGATAGAGGCGCTCAGCACCGGAAGGGAGGTGATCCCCTGACTCTGGACCTCCGGCTCTTCGGCGGTCTCCGGAAGCTGCATATCGGCCAGGGCACGGTTCACATCGTCGAGGGCCTCTTCGGTGTCTGTGTCAAGGCTGAACTCCACGAGCAGGCTCGAAAACCCCTGACCCGAGGCGGCCCTGAGGCTCTCTATGCCTTCGATCCCCTCGACCGCGCTCTCGAGGTCCTGCGTTACCTGCTCGTCGATGACCTCCGGCCCAGCTCCGGGTACGATGGTCGTCACGGTTACGAGCGGGAACTCTATGTCGGGCAGCAACTCTTCGTTAAGCTGCGTCGCGGCATACGCACCGCTCGCTACCAGCAGAACGGTCGCGAGTATTACTATGGATTTGTTACCAAGACACCAGCGCACGATGCTTTGCATCTAATACTCACCTCCGCGTTCGGTGGCCCGGTTTATGGAGCCTTCGAGCTTTTCGGCTCCGGCTGCGAGGAGCTTTATCCCCTTGAGGAAAGCCCGCATTTCTTCGTCGTTCATGTCCTTCACGAGGTCTTCGAGGTGGCTCCTGTAGGCGTAAGTTATGCTGCGAGCGACCTCGCGCATCTTCGGCACGTAGTCCACGAGTACGACCCGTCGGTCCCGCTCATCGGGCCGGCGCTCGACCATCCCATGCTCGACGAGCCGGTCCACGAGCTGCGTAACCGC
>JBPCNU010000219.1:0-3086 GCA_051000975.1 Rubrobacter sp. | reverse complement strand
GGCCATAGAAGCAGCGTCCCGCCCGACCACGAGCAACTCGGTCGTCGTGTTGTACGTCGAAGCGAAGCCGTCGAGGTCGGTAGCGAAGTTACGCACGAAGGCGCGGGAGACATACTCGCCCTCGCGGTCGAGGAGCGCGGAGTGAAGCAGCCCAGGCTCAAGCGGTTCATCTCCGGCTTTGACGGCCTCCCCACCGGCAGTTATGACCGTCGTCTTGAAGTCCATGATCGGCAAATCGAGTATTTCCCCGGTCGGGGTGAAGAAGGTGGAATCTTCCAGCGGGAGCTTCGCCGAGAAACGAGGCTCGCTGCCGTAATCGCTCCAGTCGAGGTCCGGCATTCCAGCGAGTAGTTCACCATTCTTCGCCACGACCCTACCGGACGATATGACGGTCTCCGGGACGAACGATTCAAGGTCCGGGAGGACAAGGATGCCGGCGCGTCTTCCGGGCGCGACGCCGCCGATGTCGCGGTCGAGGCCGAGCCAGGTCGCCGGGTTGACCGTTACCATCTGAAGGGCCGTCATCGGCTGGAGGCCCTCCCCGACCGCGATGCGGAGCATCCCGTCCACGAAACCGTCCCGTGCGAGGTACTCGGGGCTCGCGCCGTCGGTGGTCATTATGAGACGGCTCGGGTTTATCCCGTCTTCCGTTACGGCTCGCCGGAGTTCCGGCAGGTCCGGGCGCAAGGAGGAGTGGCGCATCATCGTCCAGAGCCCGAGGCGCAGGCGGTGGAGGAGTTCTTCTTTTGTTATCGCCTCGTGGTCGGCGTCTATCCCGGCTGCAACCAGGGCCGGGAGGCGATTCTCGGAGGCCCCGCCGGTGTGACCGTCCGAGATCTTGCCTCGCTCCCGGGCGGCGGCTATTCCGGCCAGTACGTCCGCGTCCCCGGCGGCGAGGTCCATCCAGCGCGTAACCTCCGCCGTCCCGACGACATCGTCCCGGTCGAGCAGCCGCCGGACGCCTTCTATCGGGAACATCTCCCGCTCGCTCTCGAACCTCGACTGGGAGATAAGCCTCGCCACCCAGAGGTAGTGGAGCGGCAGGTCTCGCAGGTCGTCGAGCATCCTTTCAAGGCCATCCAGTCCCAGTTGCATTTGGAAGAAGAGCGTGTCCGCAACGACGGTCGTCGCCCCGAGGGGCAGGACTTTCCCGGCTAGGCTGACCGGGTTGTACATCGCCCACGGGTGGTTGTGGGCCTCGATGTAGCCGGGCGTTACGTACTTGTTCGTAGCGTCTACGACCGTCGTCTCGGGGCCGGGTTCTATCTCACGCTTGCCGACGTAGGCGATGCTGTCCCCGACGACCGCAACGTTCCCCGCGAGAAATTCACCGGAGTAGACGTTCGCTACCGTGCCGCCTTTGATAAGGAGGTCGGGCGGCAGTTCACCGCGAGCGACGCTCAGAAGGCGCAGGTGTTCGTCGGAGCCGATCTTCACGGGCTAGACGGGGCGATGGCGGACGGGGTCTTCGTCTACCTGCTCGATGCGGCCCTGTTCTTTGAGGAGTTGTACGTGGGCCAGGGTCTCCGCGAGGGCGAAGCGTAGCTGGTAGTCCGTCAGGTCCGGGGAGAAGGCGCGGCAGGAGATCTCGTATGGCGTGGCCGCCTCGCCGCCGTAGGCTTCGTGCATCAGGTCGAGTCGCTCCGAGTGGTGGCGGGTCAGTTCCTCGATACGCCCGCCCGTGTCGTGGAAGAGCGGGCCGTGACCGGTCAGGACGAGGTCCGCCGCCAGGCCACGCAGGGAGTCTATAGACTCAAGGTAGCGGGCGAGCGGGCGCGGTTCCGTATCGGGCCAGACGCCGATATTCGGGGTGATACGCAGCAGTAGGTGATCGCCGCAGATCAGGAGCCGTCGCCGCTCGTCGTGGAAGACGAGGTGATGGTCGGTGTGGCCGGGGGCTTCGATCATCCGGTACGCGCCGTCCCCCATCTCGAACTTCTCACCCGGCACGAGCGGGGTGATGTCGTCCGGCAGCTGTGTCTCCGAGTTGCGCTTCAGGACGTTCGGACGGGCCGTCGCTTCGTCCATCCCGTAGCGAAGCATGAACTTGAAGAAACGGTCGGTGTCGGCGGTCGGGTCCCAGAGGCGGCGGGCGGACGAGATCTCCTCACCGCCCATATAGACCGGGCAGCCAGACCTCTCGCTCATCCAGCGTGCAAGGCCGATGTGGTCGGGGTGAAGGTGCGTGATGACCACCCGGCGAACGTCTTTATCCAGGTCGAGGCCGAGCCGTTTCGCGCCGCGCTCCCACACCTCGCGCCCCTCCGGGTAGTCGTAGCCCGGGTCTATGACCGTCCAGCCGTCGGCCTCCCGGACGAGGTACGAGGCTACGAAGACGAGCGGGAACGGCACGGGAACCTTCAGCTGATACACGTCCTCGAAGACGTGTGACACCTCACCGACGGCCTGCGTCCCGAGTTCGCTGGGAGATACCGGCAACGGGTTTACCGGAAGGCCTGTATACCGGTGAGAGCGCTGCCGAGGATCAGGGTATGTACTTCGTCCGTTCCCTCGTACGTCCTGACCGATTCGAGGTTGTTTGCGTGTCGCATAGGTGAGTAGTCAGTCGTTACGCCGTTCCCGCCCAGTATGGTCCTTGCTTCGCGGCAGATGTCTATCGCTTCGCGGACGTTGTTGAGCTTGCCGAAGCTTATCTGCTCCGGCTTCAGGCTCCCGGCGTCTTTCAGCCGCCCGAGGTGCAGGGCGACCATCTGCCCTTTCTGGATCTCGAGCATCATGTCCACGAGCTTCTTCTGTGTTAGCTGGAAGGAGGCTATCGGTACGGAGAACTGCTCCCGCTCCAGCGAATACGAGAGCGCGACTTCGTAGGCATCCCGCGCCGCGCCCATCGCGCCCCAGATAATGCCGTACCTCGCTTCGTTCAGACACGAGAATGGCCCCCTGAGTCCTTTCGCTTCGAGGAGCATCGCGCTCTCGGGCAGGCGCACGTCCGTGAAGTGCAGTTCGGTCTGTACGGCGGCCCGCATGCTGAGCTTTCCGCTAATGACTTCTGCCTCAAAGCCCTTCGCATCGGTCGGAACGAGAAAGCCGCGTATAGGCTCTCCCTCTTCATCCGTTCTCGCCCA
>JBPCNU010000218.1:0-7966 GCA_051000975.1 Rubrobacter sp. | reverse complement strand
GACGAGATCTTCTCCGGGCGCGTCATAGACGCGGACACGAACAGCGACATGGGCAAGGCAACCGGGCAGTTCGTTGCGAACAGCCTCTCGTCCATAAACCACCGCACGACCGTCGTTATCCTCGGGGACGGCAGGAACAACGGCAAGCCCCCGAACGTCGAGGCGTTGGAGGAGATAGCCGGACATGCGAAGCAGGTGATCTGGATGACCCCGGAACCGAAGTGGGGCTGGCAACTCGGTAGCTGCGACATGCCCGCCTACGAAAAGGTCTGTAACCGCGTGGAGGTCGTACGCACCGTGGACCAGCTCGCCGGGGTCGCCGAGGAGATAATCCGGGTCAGGGTGTAGTTGAAGGACTCGCAGAACGACGAATTCGACGAATTCACCGCCGAAACTCCCTTTCGCTTCTGTCCGGCGGACGGGAACAGGCTCGGGCCACCGCGTCCGTCGGGCGGGGTGACCTGCCCGATCTGTGGTCGGTCGTTCTACCGGAACTCCGCCCCGGCGGTCGGGGCGGCCATCATGGAGAACGGGAAAGCGCTGGTTACGGTTCGCGCCCGCGCCCCCCACAAGGGCATGATAGACGTCCCCGGTGGCTTTATAGAACTCGGTGAACACCCGGTGGACGCCCTCAAGCGCGAGGTAATGGAGGAACTCGGCGTCGAGATCGCGGTGGAGTGGCCGCCGGTCATGTTCGCTCCGCACCGCTACGGCGACGACGGGGTACACGCCCTCGCCATCGGTTTCCGGGCGAGGATCACCTCCGGCATCCCATCCCCCTCGGACGATGTCGCCGACATACTCCATGTCACGCCAGACGAGGTGGATTCTCTCGACTTCGCGTGGGAACACGACCGGGAGTTCATCCGTAACGCCTTCTTCGGGTAGTGTCACTGATCGCTCATGGTCGAATCCGCACTTGCGCGAGGTTTTCGCATCTGCTAATAATTCGCAATGGAAATGGGAAAGGGACCTCTCAAGGCATTGCAGGAGCGGGGCATTCGCATCACGCCTCAGCGGGCGCATGTCTGGAGGGTGTTGATCGAATCCGGCGAACATTTCACGGCGGAGGAGATATGGTCACGCGCCAGCCTCGGATTACCCGGCCTCGAACTCTCGACGGTCTACCGGGCGCTGGAGACACTCGGCGAGGTGGGACTGGTGGCGGAGAGCCGGTTGCCGGAGGGTCCAAGGGTCTTCGAGGCGAGGGCGGCGATGCATCCGCATCTGATATGCGTGGTCTGCGGTGAAATATCGCACCCCGACCCGGGGATCGGAGAGAGGCTCTTCCAGATGCTGGCGTCCGCCTCAGACGGTTTCGAGGTGCGGGAGGTGCATGTGGCGGCGCGAGGCGTGTGCGCGAGCTGCTCCGCCGGCAGGTAGTAAAAAGCAACGGGGGAGGATCCAGAAAATGGCTGACAGAGCTACCGACGGCTTGGATGGGGCGACGGCTCGGGAGGCAAGGGCCGATGCAAGTTCCTGATAGTTCGATGGATACGGCAACGGCGGTCGTCATGCCGGCGGCTGGGGCGGGCTGCGACTGTCCTGTCGATCCAGTCGGCAGGGAGATAAACGTGCCGGACGCACCAGCGAGGATTGGGAAGGAAGAAGCCATGAAGGTCGAGAGGTGCGTATGGGCACTATAGACGTCTGGCTGGAGCAGTTCATCCAAGGGCCGACCTCGATAGCGCTGATACTGCCGATGGTCCTGCTTCTGGGCCTCCGGCATGCTTCGGACCCGGACCATCTGGCGGCGGTGACGACCCTGGTTGCTTCCGGGGAGGAGCGAAAGCAGGTACGCAAGGCCGGTTTCATGGGTGTCGCGTGGGGCCTGGGACACGGCACGATGCTCGTGATCGTGGGCATGCCGCTGGTGCTCCTCAATCGTTTCGTACCCGAGCCGTTGCTGATGGTCGTGGAGACGTTTATCGGGATGCTCATCGCCTTCCTTGCAATCCGGCTGCTCTACCGGTGGTGGCGCGGCCTCTATAGCGTCCACACCCACAACTCCGGCGATGAACCCATCCTCCGCCATGCCCACTCACAGAAGGATGGCGCATCCGAGCGGCACTCTCACAGCATCGCCCAGAGAGGACCTCTCGCAGCCTACGCGATAGGGCTCGTGCATGGCCTCGGTGGCTCGGGCGGGCTGGTGCTGCTGCTGCTGGCGGCGGTCGAGGTTACCCCCACAACGGCCATACTGCTCCTTCTGCTCTATGCCGGCGGAACGGTCGTCTCCATGGGAGTACTCTCGGCCGGCTTCGGTCTGGCCCTCGTAAGCAGGCCGGTAGCGAGAAATCTCAACCGGGTGATACCGGTCCTGGGCGTGTTGAGCCTGAGCCTCGGTATCTGGTACGGCCTTGGCGCTCTGGGTGTTGTCGTTTATCCGCTGTAGCGGCTACGACGACTGTGTGGCGCGGTCTGCCAGACCTCAGAGCCGGAGACCGTCCTCCTCGCCGCCCATGAAATGAGGCGTAGACCATGAGTGGGGAGAGGATCGAACTAAAACCAATAGGCCATGTCTGGGTGGAGACGAAGAAACTGCCGCGCAGCTGGCGTTCCTCGGAGGTCGAGGGCGACCTCGTTATAGACGAGGCTTACGCTGAAGGACTGGCGAACGTCGCGCCGGGTCAGCGGTTGATCGTCGTCTTCAACTTCCACGAGAGCGACGCCTTCGACGAAGGCTTCCTCACTCAGCGCCCGGGGAGCGCGGGCGGTGAAGAGCGCGGCGTCTTCAGCACGCTCTCGCCCGTCAGACCGAACCCGGTCGGGGTCTCCATCGTAGAGGTGGTCGGGGTCGACGGCGCGACGCTGAACGTACGCGGCCTCGACATGCGGAACGGGACGCCGATCCTCGACCTGAAGCCCTGGCGCGGAGACGTCGCGGGCGCGGAAGTGTTCGGACAGTAGCCAGCCGCCTCGCTCGAAGCGCGACGACGTGGAAGCAAGAGACTATCCCCGCGCTTCGAGGCTCTCATCAACGAAATCAGCACTCCGCCTGCGATTAGATAGGCCAACCGACGATGCCGTTGCAGGCGCAGAGTGCTCCGGCCAATATCTCCCGGCCGTAGAAAGAAGTAGTTTTGCAGGTCCATAGAGGAGGATCTCGGCGTCTTCGCACGAGCGGTAGCAGGCCCGCACTCATGAACGCGAACACTGGCAGTTAGACGTCGGGTGATTTCGTCTGTTTCGGTGCCTGGTCTGCTAAAATTGAGCGCGGGAAATCGAAAAGGAGAAACATGCCTAAGTACGTGATCGAACGCGAAATACCCGGCGCTGGCGACCTGTCCGCAGAGGAATTGCAGGGCATTTCGCAGACATCCTGCAACGTCCTGAACGACATGGGGCCGCAGATACAGTGGGTCCAGAGCCAGGTGACGGATGACAAGATCTACTGCACCTACATCGCCCCGGACGCGGAGATGGTCCGCAAGCACGCAGAACAGGGTGGCTTTCCGGCCAATAAGATCTCCGAGGTAAAGGCCGTCATAGACCCGACGACCGCCGAAGCTTCGTAAAACCCGGAACATCCTACAAAGAGCGGGGCCGGAGAATCTAACTCTAGCCCCGCTCTTTCGTTCCGGTGAGCCTCGGTTGAACTAGTCGCGGTCTACGTTGATGCCCTTTCGCTGAACGATTTCGCGGTTGCTGGAAACATCGTCGCCGGGGTTGGCTACGATGCGGTCGCGGCCCGGTCCACAGTTGATATCATCTTCGCTGCGGTCTACGGCGTAGATGCGATCGTTGCCGGCGTTGCCATCGAAATCGTCCTCGCCGGGACCACCGTTTATGAAGTCAGCCCCCGAACCACCAACGATGTCATCATCATCGCCCTGACCGTAGAGGCTATCGTTACCGCCGAAGCCGAAGATGTCATCCTCGCCACCGAAGCCCTTGATCGTATCTGCCGAGTTCGTGCCGCGCAGGGTGTTATCGCCGTTGTTGCCGTTCACCGTTTTGGCATAGGCCGCCCCGGCGAAGATCGTAAGCATGAGCCCCAGAACCACCGCAATCATCGTCGTCTTTCGCATCCCGTCTCCTTCTCTCGCCCCCGCCTCGGAGAATTGCATTGTCTACTCGATACTATGTTTCCCGGAGGCAGAATAAATACGAAACAACGATTAGAAGACTCTAATCTTCCGAGCCGCAAGGTCCTCGCGGGACGGTTACGGTCTTTGCAGGGTGAAGTAGAAAGTCGCGCCCTTGCCGGGCTCGCTCTCGGCCCAGAGCTGTCCACAGTGGCGTTCGATGATGCGGGAGGCGGCGGAAAGTCCTTCACCGTAGCCGTTCTCCGGCGGCTCGTTTCTCAGAGGGTCGAAGAGGCTCCCGGCGTAGGCCATATCGAAGCCCGGCCCGTTGTCCCGGACGAAGAAGACCGGCTCTTCGGCCCGCTCTACGCGCCCGACGACTATCCTCGGCCTTGGGCTTCTCCCGGCGGCCCTCCAGGCGTTTTCCACCAGGCCCGTCATGGCTCTTGTCAGGGTTTTTCGCTCCCCGACGACGATGAGTCCCCCGGCAACGATCATCTCGACGCTGCGCTCGCGGGCCGGGGGTCTTCCGGTGGCATCGCCGCCTTCGAGGCGATTCGAGACGGCGCGAGCGATCTCGCTCAGGTCTACCTCTTCCGGTTCGCTCGTCCCTTCCGAGACGTCGGGGAGGCTTGCGAGCAGGGATAGTTCCTCGGCCATACGAGACAGTTTCTCGGAGGCGACCCTCAGATCGTGGTCTTCGGGGTGATCCAGCGCTCTCGTCGTTGCGGCGTCGAGATCGTCCAGGGTCGAGGCGAGGTTACGGGCGGTGGAAAGTACGAACTGCTCCAGTCGGGCGTTCCGGCGTTCGAGGTCTTCCAGCAGGAGGACTTCCTTACGCTTCGCTCGCTCGCTCGCGGTAACGTCCTCGAAGAAGAGCAGGGCGGCGGTCTCATCACCGGCGTAGCGAACGGGGGCGGCGAAGACCTCCACCTCGACCTCGCGGCCGCTATCTCGCAGCCAGACCATCCGGGACTTCGGTTCTGTATCCCCCCGGTCCGTGCGCCGTACCCCGGCTCGCGCCGCCCGCTCGGAGTCGGGGTGCACGAAGTCGAGGTAGGCGCGGCCCGAGAGCCCCTCCGAGGTCGAGCCGAGGATTTCGGCCCCGCCGGGGTTCACCGCGAACAACCTTCCCGCGCTCCTCACCGCCACGCCTCCACCGGAGACGCCCATCATGGCCCGGTTTATTCCGAGTGCCTCGTCAAGCTCATCTTCCAACCCCCGAAGACGGGTTGCATCCAGAATGACCCCGCGGATAAACGACGGCCCCTCCGCCCCGCCGGGGGTAGCCCAAGCCTCTTCCCGGAGTCGTAGTTCCCGCCTGTCTTCCAGCAGCACCCTGTATTCGATGGTGGTCTCCGGGTCGGCAGCTTCGTCTTGCTCTTCTTGCTCGCCCTGCGAAGCTCCTTCTTCGACCACCGGACGCCCGAGCGCCGCACGGAGGGTTTCGAGCCTGGAGGCATCTTCGGGATGCACGGGGAGCTCCGGGGTCCCCGGGAGCGCGGCGAGCCAGCCGCTGTCGCCAGTGCCGAAGCCAGTACCGTCGCCATCGCAGGAACTTTCTCCGGTTGCGAGGTCTATCGTGTAGACGAGGGCCGGAGCGTGTGAGATCACGGCCCGGTACCGTTCTTCGAGATCTTCCAGAGCCGCCTCAGCCGCCACACGGGCGTCCTGGCTCACGAGCATGAGGTCTACCTCTTCGGTGGAAGTTCCTGCGGGTTGACTTGCTTCGGGGTTTGCAAACGGGCTGACGGCGAGGTGCGTTACGAAACCATCCCCTCTGATGAACCGGGTGAGGCCGTCTGGAATACCGGGAACGCTCGATGTCTCGTTTTCCTCTCCGGCAGTCGGTGTGAGGAAGTCCTCGAGCGACCTTCCTTCGAGTTCGGAGGGTTTGCGACCGAAGAGTTCTGCGGCCGCTGGGTTGGCTGCGAGGATCGCACCGGTGCTCCGGTTGACGGTTAGGAGACCGTAAGGAGCCGTCTTTCGGATGTTCCGGGCGTCCGTGATGGTGGTCTTGCTGGAGCGGTTCGCAGAGCGCAACCGGAGGGCGGCAAAGACGAGCAGCAAGAACAGGACGGCCGAGAGTACCAGCAGTATGGCGGTGATCTGCTCCAAGCGAACGACTCTCCCTTACACTCCGACCAGCTCAAGTTAACACCTGAAGACCCGCTCCGACAGTAAAGCCCTTTCTTGCAGGCCTGATTTGAAATATATTCTCCATACTTGAGGGATCAGCGACGGGACCGTAAGACGGAAAGGGGCGTAGATGATGAAGCTGGAGACCGGGTCGGTAGCTCCGAACTTCGAGTTGCCGGACGAGCAGACGATGCCCTGGGTGCTGTCCGGGCATCTGGGGCTGGGTCCGGTGCTGCTGGTGTTCTACCGGGGTGACTGGTGTGCCTACGACAACGGCCAGCTCGCCGGGCTTGCGAGAAACTTCGACGACTTCGAACGCCGAGGGGTGCAGGTGGCCGGGATCAGCGTCGACCCATCGCCTCGCAACCTCGAGATGTTCAACAAACTCAGCCTGACCTTCCCCCTGCTCTGCGACCCGCAGGGGGATGTAGCCCGCCTCTACGGCCTCTGGGACTCCTGCGAGAGCCTGACCAGTCCGGCGGTGGTTGCGGTATCACAAGACGGTTCGATTGAAGAGATCCTCACCGGAGAAGACTTCGCAGATCGCCCGGATAAAGACGAGATCTCAAGGGTCGTGAAGTCCCTCGGTCGCAGGTCCTCCGGCGACAGTTACAGGGGCGGCTCGCAGCAGGTGAGCGTCTCGGTCGAGGATACGGAGTCGAGCGTCAGGGCCGGTCATCCGGCGATGTCTCTAGGAGAGATGCTTACTTACTTCGATGGCGCGCTGCTCTCTTCGGGTCTTATCTCCTCCCGACTCCAGGCGAAGAGAAGCTCCAGCAGGACGCTCGACGAGGTCGCCCGCACGGAGAATACGCTGAAGACCTACCGAGAATACCTCGCCGAGACCGCGAGGCTGCAAGGACTGGAAGTCTTCCCTAGGTGATTCGCTCGCGCCAGAGGATAAATCCGGGCTGCGCTGAGATCGGGTAGTCGGAAGCCGTCTTGCGGATACTGATAGAGAGCGAGCGCGGAAGACCGAGGGCAGCCTTCAGGCTCCTCGTACAGTTCAGCATCTACTTCTTCCTCTCGCTGCTCTTCATCTCCCTTCTGAGAGGGTCGCTCCTGATCCTGCCCGGTGGCTCCGGCTCGACCTCGCAGACATCTTCCTCGCTCTACGTCGCCGCGAGCATCGGTAGCCTCGTAGCCACGCTCCTGAGCCTCCTGATAGCCTCCAGGTTTCTTGACCGAAGGCCGTTTCGAGACTACGGTTTTCACCTGACCGGCGACTGGTTCATAGACCTCGGCTTTGGGCTCGCGCTCGGCGCGATACTGATGAGCGGCATCTTCCTGACGCAGCTCGCGCTCGGCTGGGTCTCGGTAACGGGTACGTTCTACTCCGGCTTCGACAGAGCCCCTTTCGTACTCGGAATACTGCCGCCGCTCATCGTCTTCCTCTGCGTTGGCGTCTACGAGGAGGCCGCCTCTCGCGGCTACCAGATGAAGAACCTCTCCGAAGGACTCGACTTCCCCGCTCTCGGTGGCAGAAGAGGCGCGGTCGTCCTCTCCTGGGTCGCGACCTCCGCTGTCTTCGGTCTCCTGCACCTCGGCAACCCGAACGCCGATCTCACCAGCACCCTGAACATCGCCCTGGCCGGGCTGCTCCTCGGGGTCGGGTACGTCCTCACCGGGGAACTCGCCATCCCCATAGGCTTGCACATAACCTGGAACTTCTTTCAGGGGAGCGTCTTCGGCTTCCCGGTGAGCGGCCTTACGGGCCTCGGCGGCTCCTTTATCACAATAGAACAGTCCGGCCCCGCAGCCTGGACGGGCGGCGACTTCGGCCCCGAAGCGGGACTCCT
>JBPCNU010000217.1:0-13290 GCA_051000975.1 Rubrobacter sp. | reverse complement strand
AACGTTCACCCGGCTCCAATATGTCCGGGTTCATCCCGAGGCACATCGAACATCCCGCGTTGCGCCAGTCGAAGCCGGCGTCGCGGAAGATCTCATCCAGACCTTCTTCTTCTGCCTGCAACTTCACCCGCATCGAACCCGGCACGACCATCGCCCGCAGCCCTTCCTTGACCTTCTGGCCTTCGAGCACCTTCGCCGCCGCCCGCAAATCTTCTATTCGACCGTTGGTGCAGGACCCGAGGAAGACCGTGTCAACCTCGATGTCGCGGATGGGTGTGCCGGCCTTCAGGGCCATGTACTTGAGCGCCCGCTCGTGGCCGTCATTCTCGGGCTCCGGCACCGCCCCGTCCAATCCGACGGTCTGGGCCGGGGTCGTCCCCCACGAGACGAACGGGGCGAGCTCCGAAGCGTCTATGACGACCTCCTTGTCGAACTCTGCGCCCTCGTCCGTCCTGAGGTTCTTCCACTCTTCTACCGCTATGTCCCAGTCGGCGCCGTTCGGGGCGTGCTCGCGGCCCTTCACGTACTCGAAGGTCGTCTCGTCCGGGGCGACCATCCCAGCCCTGCCGCCGCCATCGATAGTCATGTTGCAGATGGTCATGCGGCCCTCCATCGAGAGGTTCCGTATGGCCTCACCCCGGTACTCGATGACGTGTCCGACCCCGCCGCCGGTCCCGATGCGGTTCAGGATGCCGAGCATGAGATCCTTCGCCGTTACGTCCTCCGGCAAGTCGCCCTCGATGGTGACGGCCATCGTCTTCGGCCTGCCCTGCGGCAGGGTCTGGGTCGCGAGCACGTGCTCTACCTCGCTCGTCCCGATGCCGAACGCTAAAGCGCCGAACGCCCCGTGCGTCGCGGTGTGCGAGTCGCCGCACACGATAGTCATGCCCGGCTGGGTCAGGCCCATCTCCGGCCCAATGACGTGGACGATGCCCTGCCCCTTGCTCCCCCAGCCGTGGAGTTCAATCCCGAAGTCCTCCGTGTTCTGGCGCAGCGCCTCCATCTGCTTCGCGCTCACCCGGTCCTTCACCGGCACCCCGAAGTCCGTCGTCGGGACGTTGTGATCCATGGTCGCGACCGACAGATCCGGACGTCGCACCTTCCTGTCCGAGAGCCTCAGCGCCTCGAACGCCTGCGGGCTCGTCACCTCATGGACCATGTGGAGGTCTATGTAGAGGAGGTCCGGCTCACCCTCCGTCTTCCGTACCACATGCCTCTCCCAGACCTTCTCCGCAAGCGTCTTTGGTTCGCTCATTCTGCTCCTCCTCGTTCTCTAGTTTGCTTTATAGTGTTGATACTGACCTACGCTCTCTGTGCCGGCTCACCCTGCAAGGGCTTCTTCGCCAGCAGGTTAATTCGGACGTAGTCCGCCAGCAGGGGGCCTTCCCGCTTGCCCATCTCCCGGGCGACGGCGAGGGTGAAGTCGTCGCGGTCTTCCTTGGGGAGAACACGGACGTGGCTCCGAAGCATGATCGTCTTAAGGTAAGCCGCCAGATGCTCGACGGTATCAAACGGCGTCGGCTCTTCCTGAAGCCACGTCTCGACCTCCTCAAAGCCCGCCGCCACAAGACGACGCCTCGTATCCTCGGGACTGGCGTAGATCTTGTCGTCCGTCCAGCCCTCGAAGTACGGGGCGAACCGCTCTTCGCTTATCACTTTCTGAGCGGCCTCGTTCACGCGCGAGATGTTGCCCTCGCCGCCGCACTGCGCGGCTAGCCTGCCGCCCGACTTCAAGTTGTCGTAGAGCCGGGCGAAGAGCGTTTCGTGGTCCGGGATCCAGTGAAAAGTCGCCGTCGAGAAGAGTACGTCCACCGGCTCCTCTACCCGCAACTCCAGCAGATCCCGCCACAGGCACGAGACCCTCTCATCGCTGGCGAATTTCTCCCGCGTCGCCCGGACCATAGCCTCCGAACCGTCCACCGCAAGGACCCTACCCTCCGGCAAACGCTCCAGCAGCCTCTCCGTCACCCGGCCCGTGCCGCAACCCGCATCGAGGACGTACTCATCGCCACGCAACTCTAGGAGATCAAGAAACACCGTCCCCCACCGCGTCATCGGGTCGGCGAGCGTCTCATACGAGGTGGCGTTCCATTCCGTTGCTTCCCGCTCGAGGCTCATGGTCCTGATTCTCCAAGTTTCTCTTGTTTTATCTCACTATTTGAGATAGTTTGTTCACTTGATGGACATTTTAGATGAAGGCTCGGTCGAAGGCAAGCTGAAGGGCGGAGAAGATTTGGAGACGCGGAGTGGGGTTGGGGTTCTCGACCGTTCGGTGGCTATTCTCTCGCGGTTGTCGGAGGGTCCGGCGACGCTGGCGGAGGTGGTGTCGGGGACGGGGCTTCCGCGTCCGACGGCGCATCGGTTGCTGGCGGCTCTCGAGAAGCACCATCTCGTGGCGCGGGCCGGGGGGAGGTACGCGCTCGGGTCGCGGTTGCTCGGCTGGGGGAACCGGGCCGGGGCGATGCCCGACCTGGTAGAGGCCGCGCGTCCGGTGCTCGCGCGTCTCAGGGATTCGGTGGACGAGAGCACGCAGCTCTACGTGCGCGAGGGGGATCACCGGGTCTGTGTGGTGGCGGCGGAGCGCAAGACCGGCCTCAAGACCACCGTCGCGGTCGGGGCGGTGATGCCGTTGGATCTTGGTTCGGCGGGGAAGGTTCTGCTCGTCTTCTCCGGCGAAGACCGAGACTTCCCGGAGGTCAAGAGGCGCGGCTGGGCTGTGAGCGTTGCAGAGCGGGAGGCGGGTGTGGCAAGCGTCAGCGCGCCGGTCTTCGGGGCGGACGGGGAACTCAGGGGGGCGGTATCGGTGAGTGGACCGATCTCCCGCCTCGGAACCCGTCCCGGAGAGAGGCTCGCCCGGGAGGTCGAGCGGGCCGCCGGGGAGATCGGAAGCTCGCTCTCCTGAAGGCGGGAACCGCCGGGCTAGAGCCGCCTGTAGGCGAACATCCTGTAGAGGTAGGGTAAGTCCGCCGCCGGGAACGTGGAGAAAGGCTCGGTGGCCCGGAGCAGCTCCCACCCCCCCGCCTCGACGAGTTGGTCCTGCTTCTCTTTGAAACCACCGGTCGTGTAGGAGTCGTCCCGGACGCCGAAGACAAGCCACCCGCTCGGCCGGACGACGCGCAGAAGCTCGTCGAAGGAGTCCGGCGGGGCGTGGCCTGCGGTGAAGACCCCGACCGAGAAGACCGCGTCGAAGCGGTGGTCCGGGAAGTCGAGCGGCTCACCGAGGACCATACGACGAAGCTCCCGGTACGCCCCCTTCCGGCGGGCGACGTCCATCATGCCCTCGGAGAGGTCTATACCGACGAGGTCTGAGTAGCCGAGGACCTCCAGGGTGTCGCCCAGTACGCCCGTCCCGACCCCGGCGTCGAGTGCGGAGGCGCCCGGTGGCACGAACCTGCTGATCAGCCCGGCAGCGACCGCCGGGACTGTGTAGCCGAGCGAGAGCATGTCCCCCTCGTACTCGGAGGCCCACTCGTCGTAGCTCTCCGTAAGGTCTTCGACGCCGTGCGCCGCGTAGACCCGGTCGAGACGTTCCTGTCTGTCAGAACCTTCGATGATGATCCTCTCCCCGGTAGAAATCAGAGTCCGGGTACATGCTACACGCGGTGAGGCTCGCCGGAAAGTCGGGCCTTCTCTGGAAGAAGCAACCACCGGGTCTATAATTGCGGCGGACATACAGAGTCCCGAAAGACACCCGAGAGCGACCTCCGCCGGCCTCTGTTCCTCCGCGCCACGTCGAGCCTAGCAAGTAAGGAAGAGAATGTCCGAACAGAAACAAAGGGTCTTCTCGGGGATACAGCCGAGCGGCAACCTGACCATCGGCAACTACCTCGGAGCCTTGAAGAACTGGGTAGCCATTCAGGAAGAGAACGAGAACTTCTTCTGCATCGTGGATCTGCATGCGATCACGGTCCCGCAGGACCCGAAGGTTCTGGCAGAGAAGATCCGGGAGGTAGCGGCGATCTACCTCGCCGTCGGCCTCGACCCGAAGCACTGTACTATCTTCCGCCAGAGCAAGGTCTCGGGACACGCCGAGCTTGCATGGCTCCTGAACTGCGTGGCGAGGTTCGGAGAGCTTTCGCGGATGACACAGTTCAAGGACAAGACGGTCAAGGGCGGGGCTGATTCCGCGAGCGCGGGTCTGTTCACGTATCCGGTCTTGATGGCGGCGGATATCCTGCTCTACAACGCCGACCTCGTACCGGTCGGGGACGATCAGCGCCAGCATCTGGAGCTTACGCGTACTCTGGCCCGGCGGTTCAACCATACCTTTGGGGAGACCTTCGTCGTGCCGGAGCCGATGATCCTCACCGCCGGGGCGCGGGTGATGGGCCTCGACGACCCGACGGTGAAGATGAGCAAATCCTCGGACTCCCCCGGCCATTACATCTCCATACTCGACGAGCCGGACGTCATAAGAAGGAAAGTCCGGCGGGCGAAGACCGACTCCGGCTCGGAGGTAACGGCTACGGTGGACAAGCCCGCGATAACGAACCTCCTCGATATCTACTCCGCCACGACGGGCAGGACCGTCGCGCAACTCGAAGCGGAGTACGAGGGAAAGGGGTACGGAGACCTCAAGAAAGACCTCGGCGAGGCGGTAGTAGAAACGCTCGCACCTATCCGGGAGAGGGCCTTGAGCCTCCTCGACGACCCGGCGGAGCTGGACTCTCTGCTAGACTCCGGTGCCGGGAGAGCTGGCGAAGTATCCTCTCCTGTACTGCGAGACGCGCAGTCCGGGATGGGCCTGGGATAAGGGGATTTCACTCATGGAGCATCAGGACACGAAAGACAATATTCTGAAGGTGCTGATGGCCATCCCCAACGGCGTCCTGTACTCGACCACCGACTGGCAGCGCATCTTGAAAGACGACAAGCGGCGGATCAAGACCGCCCTCGACGAACTCGTCGAAGACGAGCGCATAGAGGTCGTCAAGAGCGACGAGGGCCGCCCGGACAAGCCGCTCTACCGCCTGAACGGCGCTCCTTCGGTAGACGAAGGCTGAACCGCTTCGGAGGCTAACCCGCCGGGTCTTCGACCTCGTTCTCCGGGGCGGTTTCCGGCCCGCCTTTCATCTCGAGACGCATCATCGTCGCGACCATGAAGGCGACCGGCTTCTCCTTGCCGTCGGTAACCGAAGAGACCTCGGCCTGGATAACGGTGACGGTCTTCCCCGGCTTCATCACGGTCGCCCGGGCCACGAGTCTCTCACCGATAGCGGGTCTGAGCAGGTTCATCTTGAACTCGACGGAGAGAACCTCGGAGTTAGGGGGCATCAGAGAGAGGGCGGCGAAACCGCAGGCGTTGTCGGCGATGGTGGTGGTAACCCCGGCGTGGATGAAGCCGGTGTGCTGGCAGAGGTCATCGCGGAAGGAGAGATGTATCTCACAGTACCCCGGCCCAACTCCTTCGAGCGTCGCCCCGATCGTGCGCATGAATGTCTAGCGGGCGAAGCCCTCCTCGACCTTCTTCCGGTAAGCCACGTCCTGCGGTTCGTATCCGCCTGAATAACTTTCGGGCAAAGCCTCGCCTCCAAGTCCTCGTTCCTGTGGTTTCTGTGATCCCAGCCGTAGTCAGGCATCGTACTCTTTTATGTAAGCCCGGTGAGGCGGAATGTTTTGGAGAAGGTCTGCGCTGGTATCATGTGGATAAGTGTCATGAGGATGAAATGCAAAACGAAAGTCCGGACATGCGAGACATGCGAGAAGACCCTAGGCGAAGAGAACCGGAGCATTCCGACATAAAACCCGATACCCCACCCTGGTTCAGGCTAAAAGCCTCCGTGGTGCATCTCTACACCGCGAGCGGGGTGGTGCTGGCGATGCTTATACTCGCCGCCGCCTTCGACGGTCGGGTCGAGACCGCGCTCTGGCTAATGCTCGCGACGCTCATCATAGACTCGACCGACGGGCTGCTTGCAAGGAAGTTCCGGGTCAGCGAGGCTCTGCCGCTCTTCGACGGGGCGATGCTCGACAACATCGTCGACTACATAACCTACGTCTTCGCGCCGGTCGCGCTGCTCTGGAGCGGCGGCTTCTTGCCGGCCGGAAACCTCGGACTCGTGATCGCGGCGGTCCCGCTTCTGGCGTCGAGCTACCAGTTCTGCCACGTAGACGCCAAGACCGACGACCACTTCTTTCTCGGCTTTCCGAGCTACTTCAACGTGCTCGCCTTCTACGCCATCGTCTTCGAGATGAACCCCGGAGGCCTCGCGGCCCTGATAGTCTTCTGCTCCCTGATGGTTCTGGTGCCGATACGCTACATCTACCCGACGCGCACCGTCGCCTTCAGGAAGCTCTCGCTGCTTCTGACCTCGCTCTGGCTCGTGGCCTACGCGGTTATCCTGCTGCAACTCCCGGAGGCGCATCCGCTCATACTCGGCTTCTCGGTAGCGTACCTCGTCTACTACTTCGGCCTCAGTTTATTTCTGCACGCCAAGATGATCCTCGACGAACGCCGCATGGAAGAAAGCGAAGCCCTGGACTAGACCTTCAGCGGAACCCTCGTTCCTGCGGTGGCGGAACCAACGGAACTAGATGCTATCCTGCGGCAAGAAGTTAACAGGCTTACGATACCGAGGAGAGACTTTGCCGCTAGACGAAAAGTTGCTCAGGAAGCTTATAGAGACGCCGTCCGTTCCGGGCCGGGAGGAGAAGCAGCGTGAGATCGCTCGCGAGGTCCTCGCCCCCCTGACAGACAAAATCCGCACCGACGCGCTCGGCAGTGTCATCGCGATCAAAAAAGGGAGGGAGGGCGCGCCGAAGGTCATGGTCGCGGCGCACCTGGATGAGATCGGCTTCATCGTCAAGTACATAGATGACGAGGGCTTCCTCAGGCTCCAGACCCTCGGCGGCCACGACCCGGCGAACATGGTGAGCCAGCGCGTCATCGTCACGACGAGCAAGGGCGATTCTCTGCGGGGGGCGCTTCAGCCCGCTCGCAAGCCGCCGCACATCGCCGGAGACGAGGCTAACAAGCTCCCGAAGACCGACCAGTTCTTCGTGGACCTCGGGCTCCCCGCGGACGAGGTGAAGGAGCGGGTGCGTGTCGGGGATTACGTGACGATGGACCGGACGCTGGAGAAGCTCGGCGGCAACTACATCGGCAAGGCAATGGACGACCGGATAGGCCTCTTCGTCATGTATGAGGCACTCAGGGAACTGGAGTCCAACGAGGCGAACATCTACGCGGTGGCGACCTCGCAGGAAGAAGTCGGGCTTCGGGGCGCGGTCGCGAGCGGGTCATCCATAAAGCCGGACATCGTCGTCGCGCTCGACATCACGCTCGCGCTCGACGTACCGGGCGGCGGGGGAGCTGATGAAATCTCCAGGCTCGGTGGTGGGTCGGCCATCAAGATCATGGACGGGAGCCTGATCTGCCACCCGAAGCTCGTCGAACATTTCCGCTCCATCGCCGAGCGTGAGGGCATCCCGCACCAGATGGAGATACTCCCCCGGGGCGGCACCGACGCGGGCGGCATCCAGCGTCAGAACGGCGGCGCACCCTCCATAACCCTCTCCATCCCTTGCCGCTATGTCCACTCCGTCAACGAGATGGTGAACGCGGAGGACGTGCAGGCCTGTATAACCCTCCTCGCGAAATACCTCGAAGAGGCACACACCGGAGATTACTCGCTCTAGCGGATAGACTCTCGACTGAACAGCGAAACTACAGAGCGACGAAAGGATTCCACATGCCAGCGAACGCCTACAGCCAGCCACCGGAGATGAAGCTCGAAGCGGGCAAGACCTACACCGCGACCTTCCACACCGAGCGCGGCGACATAAAGGCCCGGCTCTTCTCCGAGGAGGCTCCGGTAACGGTTAACAACTTCGTCTTCCTCGCCGGGGATGGCTACTTCGACGGAACGACCTTCCATCGAGTGATACCAGACTTCATGGTGCAGGCCGGAGACCCGACGGGAACCGGGACGGGCGGCCCCGGCTACCGCATCCCGGATGAGTTCCATGCGTCGCTCAGGCACGACAAGCCGGGCCTGCTCTCGATGGCGAACGCCGGACCGAACACGGGCGGCTCGCAGTTCTTTATCACGCACGTCCCAACGCCCTGGCTCGATGGCAAGCACGCCATTTTCGGGGAGGTCGTGAACGGGATGGACTTAGTGCTCACGATCCGCGAGCGCGACCCGCAGCGCGACCCGAACCCCGGCGACGCGATACAGAGCGTCGAGATCGAGGAATCCTAGCCCGGCAGTCCAGGTCCAGAGAAGCTCGAAGAAGAAGCCCCGCATCCCCTGGAAAGGTGCGGGGCTTCTCTTGTCTTTTAGTTGTTTTCTCCGCTCTGCTGTTCCTGGATGTCTTCCGGGTAGGCGTGGTCCGTTGACTGAAGCCCGGGTACGAGACCCTGGCTGGCCGCAAGCCCGAAGAACGCGACCAGGGTACCGAGCGCGATGGCGAGAGGTCCGAGCCTGTTCGAGCCGAGGGCGTAGGCCAGAACGCCGCACACTATCGCAAGAAAACCGGGTACCACGCTCGCTCCACCGCTCGTGAGGGTGATGATCACCCCGAACGCGACCAAGATGAAGCTCACCACCGCGAGTACCCTGGCCGTTCCCCAATGGCGGCTCCCGATATCGTGCTGCTCTTTTTCGTCTCTTTTATCCACTACCTCACCAATCCTCTATTCAATGTTCGCTCTCAAGAGAAGACATATCCCTCCGGTTCCGCTCACATCCGGCCGGTTCGCTACGCCGCACCGGGAATACCGTCGGCGTCCTCACCAACGCGAACACCGTGTTCGTAGACGAGTTCGCCTCCGAGGTAGCCGGAGAGGCCGATCAGGGACGCCCCGAGGCTCGAGAGCAGGAGGCCCTTGTTGTCGGCCCGCTTGCTCCTGCGACGCCGAACCAGACAGGCCGTGTAGCAGGAGATCAAAGCCACGTTCGCGAGGCCGTGGTAGAGCGCGACCCTTCGAACGGGCTTGTTCTGTATCTCGTAGTAGTCGAGCACTCCCGTAGCGGCGGCCCCCGCAGCCCCCGCGAGGCCGAAGATAAGGGTGTAGTGTCCGGCCTTGCTGAAGCCCTCCTCGTCCTCGCTCACGCGAGCAAGCACGTCGAAGATGGTCGAGGCTGGAAGGACGGCGGAAGGTATCGCCTGTAGAATCGGGTGTACCGGATGACCCATCACGCTGATCCGGGGCATTTGCTTTCCTCCTGTTAGAAATTATTTCTCCGGGCTTTCTTACCCCGAATCACACTTCGGTATAGGGACGGGATTGGCCTTCTCGTTTCTACCCGATCGGGGAGCTCCCGGGAAGCAGGTCGCTACCGAAAAGGAGGCCGAGGGAAGCGCGAGCCGGATCTACGAAGCAAGGCCCGAAGGCTCTCAGGAGTCCGGGATCGTCCGCGAACTGCCCGGTATGAGCCATGAGCCGAGGATGGACGTGGAGCAGGCCGCCTCCCGCCTGAAGAGGACACCGCAGCCGGGGCTGGGGTCCCGCAGCACTAACTGAATGACCGGGGAATTCTCTTTCCAGGAAAAGAAGTGGACGGGTAGCTACCGACTTGCTAGCTACCCGTCTATCAGATTGTCGTTGTCCGTTCCTGCCCTCTCGAGATGTACCTAGGGCTTTAGCAGGATCTTCACGGCTCCGTCCTGCTTTTTCTGGAAGATCTCGTATCCGTGCGGCCCTTCCTCCAGAGAGAAGCGGTGGGTGTCGAAGGTGTCGACCCCCAGAGGGTCGTCGTCGGTGAGCAGCGGCATGATGTCGTCTATCCAGTGCTTGACGTTGGCCTGACCCATCCTTAGCTGTATCTGCTTGTCGAAGAGGGTCAGCATCGGCAGCGGGTCGGCCATACCACCGTAAACACCGATCAGGGAGAGCGTGCCGCCACGTCTGACGGTGTCTATCGCCGAGTAGAGAGCGGCCAGCCGGTCAACCCCGGCCTTCTGCATGAAGCCCTGAGCGAGCCTCTCGGGGAGCACCCCGGCCATCTGCTGGGCTATCTTCGCCCCAGGCGAGCCATGTGCCTCCATCCCCACAGCGTCTATGACCGAGTCCGGGCCTCGCCCGTCGGTCATCTCCCGAATCTCCTCCGGCACATCGTCGGTCTTCGAGGCGTCCACGACCTCTATCCCGTTCTGCCTCGCGCGTTCGAGGCGTTCCGACACCAGATCTACGGCGATGACCCGGTATCCCTTGTACTTGGCGATCCGGGAGGCCATGTCACCGATCGGCCCGAGGCCGAATATCGCGACACTCCCGCCGTCGGGGATCCCTGCGTACTCGACGGACTGCCACGCCGTCGGCAGCACGTCCGAGAGGTAGACGAACCGCTCGTCGGGTGGGCCTTCCGGTACTTTAATCGGGGTGTACTGCGCCTGCGGGACACGCAACAGTTCGGCCTGCCCGCCGGGGACTTCACCGTAGAGCTTGCTGAACCCGAACAGAGCGGCGCCCATGTCCTGATCCCGGACCTGAGTAGTCTCACACTGCGTCTGCAGGCCCTGATCACACATAAAGCAGTGTCCACAGGAGATCTGAAACGGTATCACCACCCGGTCGCCGAGCTTGACGTGGCTGACCTCAGATCCCACCTCTTCCACGATCCCCATCGGCTCGTGACCGAGAATGTTCCCCTCCCCCATGAAGGGCGCGAGGGTCTCGTAGAGGTGCAGGTCGGAGCCGCAGATGTTCGTGGTAGTGATGCGCACGATGGCGTCCGTCGGCTCTTAAATTATCGGGTCTGGAACGGTGTCCACCCGTACATCCCGCTGTCCGTGCCAGGTTAGAGCTCGCATCTGTCTTGCCTCCGTTGTCATTCGATCTTAGTGCTTTTTCTTGGCCTGCACATCGTTACCCCGGCCGTAACTCGCCAAACAAGGTCGTCTCGACCGCGACGCGGTGGGCGTCTGTGGAGGTCCGCGGGTACTCGCGTGGATCGAGGCAAGAGAAAACCCCGCCAGGAGGTTTCTCAGCGGGGTCTCGGTGGCTGCCGGACCAGGATTCGAACCTGGACTAAGTGATTCAGAGTCACTCGTGCTGCCGTTACACCATCCGGCAATCTGGGGTTGAGGCGAGTTATTGTAGCGCGTCTGTCCGCAAACGTCGAGGTAGGTTGCCTGGCTCCGGCGAATATCGGAGTGGTAAACGATAAGGTCCTCTACAGGTTACAACCCCATCCTCCATGACGCTCCCTTTCTTTATCTCTTACGCCTTTCTGGAGTTCAGACCGGGGAACCGGAAGCCCTGCAGGCCTGCTGTTTTCCTCCTCCGTCGTTCGTCTAACCGTTCATCCTGTCGGCCGGACTTTAGCCGATCTCATGCTGCGAGAGGTCTTCGATGACCCTTAGCAAGGCCGAGTGGTCCTCCGCGCCCCAGCCTTTCTGTCTCATCGAGAGGAGCATTTGATCCACGAGGGCCGTGACCGGGAGCGCGACCCCGTACTCCCGCCCCGCCGCGAGCGCGATGCCGAGGTCCTTGTGATGCAACTCCGCCCGAAAGCCCGGCTCGAAGGTGTGCGAGAGGAACTTCTCGCGCTTGACCTCCATGACCTTGTTCCCGGCCAGGCCGCCGCCCAGCACGTCCAGCACGACCTCCGGCGCGACCCCACCCTTCGAAGCGAGCACCAGCGCCTCGCTGACAGCCTCGATGGTCAGCGCCACGACGACCTGGTTCGCCGCCTTGACGACCTGCCCGGCACCGGTCGGCCCGACGTGCGTGACGGTCTTGCCTATCACCTCTAAGAGCGGCCTCGCACGCTCGAAATCTTTCTTTTCACCACCAACCATGATGGAGAGGGTGCCGTCTATCGCCCCGACATCGCCGCCGCTGACCGGCGCGTCGAGCATGGAAGCCCCCGCTTCCTTCACCCGCTCCGCGAGCCTCCCCGTCACGACGGGCGAGATAGTGGACATATCCACGAGGAGCGCGCCGGACCGTATCACTTCCAGCACACCGTCCTCTCCTTCGAGGACTTTCTCCACGTCGGGTGAGTCGGGGAGCATGGTTATTATGATGTCGCTACTCTCGGCGACTTCCTTCGGGCTCTTCGCCGCCGTCGCGCCGTCGCTCTCGTTCGCGAGCGCCTCGGCCTTCTCCGGGGATCGGTTGTAGACGGTGAGCTCGTAGCCCGCTTCCATCAGGTTCTTCGCCATCGGCCCGCCCATGATGCCAAGCCCTATGAAACCTACTCTTTCGGCCATGTTCGCTCCTCCTTAAAGGTCGAGGGTCTTCGGGTTGGTGTCGCCCCTGCGGGCAGCTTCCGGTATCCAGGCGAGGCTCGCGAGCGTCTCGCCGTCCGACGGGTTGTACTCGAGGCCGACGTATCCATCGTAGCCGAGAGCTTCGAGTTCGGCCAGGACGTAAGCGTAGTGGATCTCCCCGGTCCCCGGCTCGTTCCTTCCGGGGGAGTCCGCGATCTGGACATGCCCGATATGCGAGATATGCTCTTGCAGGTTGGCAACCAGGTTCCCCTCCATCCGCTGCATATGGTAAACGTCGTACTGAAAGCTTACGTTCTCTCGTTCGATACCCCCGACAAACCGGACTCCCTGCTCCGTCGTGTTCAGGAGGAACGGACCATTCTCGAAGGTGTTTATCGCCTCCACGGTTACCTCGATGCCCCGCCTTGCAGCTTCGTCCGCCGCATACCGGACGTTCTCCTTCGCAAGCTCCAGCTGCTCCTCGCGCCGCCCCGGCACCTCGTGGCCGATGAGCGCGTTGAGCCTCTTGCAGCCGATCCTCTCCGCGAGATCGAGGGCGACCGGTACGTTCTCAAGGAACCGCTCGTAGCGCTCCGGGTCGCCCGCAAAGCCCCGGTCTCCGGCGGCCATATCCCCCGCATCGAAGTTGAAGAGCGCGACTTCGAGGCCGGAATCCAGAACCGCCTCCTCGACGAGAGCTACGTCTTCCCCGGTCGGCCACCAGAACTCTACCGCCGAGAACCCGGCCTCTCCGGCCCTCGCGAACCTCTCGAGGAACGGGTGCTCCTTGAATAGAATAGAAACATTGACGTTGAACCGCATCACGAGCCTCCCATACTGTCATTTCGACTCTGGTTTCATATCACGGAGCTGGTCGGAGCAACCGAAGCGACCGGAGTTTCGAGGCCGGTTCGGTGGTAGTGGAACCGGCGCTCCGGTTCGCCACGCCGGATCGTGCTCTACGACCTCTTCCGCCTAGGCGTTGGCTTCGAAGACGATGTTCTGGGCGCCTTCCCAGAGGGTGAGTTCACCGAGCGGGCGGAGGTGTTCGTGGCCGGAAGTGATGGTGAGGAGGTAGTTTCCGGCGAGGGTTCCGAGCTTGCTCCTGAAGTGGGTTCCGTAGTAGGG
>JBPCNU010000216.1:0-5242 GCA_051000975.1 Rubrobacter sp. | reverse complement strand
AGAACTCTACTCCCAAGACGAAGCCAAAGCAATACCCCATACGCCCCGGACGGGCAACGTGCCTTCTCCACGACCTCCGGCATGGATTTTTGACATAAGTTCTTGACAGGAACAAATGTCACGTTTACCGTGTTGCGAGATCTGGGGTTGGTGGGATAAGTTGGAGTGATGTTTCGGGAGAGGAGATAGCGGTGAGTTTCGTGTATGTGATGATCCCTGTTCTGGCGGCGTTGTGGCTGCTTCAGGGGGTAGGGACATACTTCCAGATGACCCATTACCGGAAAGTTCTTGGTGGGATCACGGAGGCCGGTGGCGAGGGTTACGTCGGGGTCGGTAACGCGAAGGGGAAGTTCGGGAAGGGTGTGATCCTGATCCTCGTCTCCGACGCGAACGGTGTGGTGACGGGGGCGCTGAGGATGCGCGGCATGACCGTCTTCGCCCGCTTTCAGGGCGCCCCGGACCTCGTGGGAATGACGACCGAGGCTCTGGAGGAGATAGACCTCAGTAAGCCCTACGACGCCGGGACGATGCTCGCCGTGCGCCGGGCCGTGGAGCAGGTACAGAGGATCAAGGCAGCCCAGGAGAAAGAGGCCCGGGAGGAGCAGGAACGGCGGGAGGTGCGGGTTGGGTAGCTCTCGCGGGGGATACGGAGGAGTGCAAACAAGCATCAACGGGGTGAGACATGCAACTGCTACATAGTTTTAGTCTGGCGAGCGCGGACTTCCTCTCGCTCGCGCTGATCCAACAGGACGCGGTCCCTTCTGCGGAGGACGCCGGCGGGGTTCTGGGCGCGCTCGGACGGGGTGCGGAGTGGTTCATCGGGCTGTTTCAGGCCGGGGCGGATACGTTCATCGGGTTCGTCACGGGGATCATACCGCTGCTCATCGTGCTCCTGACGTTCTTCTACACGATCACGAACGTAGTCGGGGAGCAGCGGGTGCAGCGCATCGCCCGGTTCGCTGCGAGCACCATCTTCACCCGCTACACGCTGCTGCCGGTTCTGGCGGTCTTCTTCCTGACTAACCCGATGGCTTATACCTTCGGAACTTTTCTAGAGGAGAAGTACAAGCCGGCGTTCTACGACTCGGCGGTGTCGTTCGTGCATCCGCCGCTCGGGCTCTTTCCGCACGTCAACGCGGCGGAGCTGTTCGTGTGGCTCGGGGTGGCGCAGGGAATACAGCGGTTGGATCTTCCGCTCGGACCGCTGGCTATCAGGTATTTGATCGCGGGCTTGATCGTGATCTTCCTCCGGGGAGTCATCACGCAGCTTATAACCGGGTTCCTGGCGCGTCGCCAGGGCGTGGAACTCTAGGGGGCCTCTGAGATGATGCGTAACAGAGAGTTCAAGGCCGTACGGATAGAGCGCGGCTCTCAGGGCTGGGGCGGCCCGCTCGTCATCGAGCCGAACGCCGAGAAGGACAAGGTCGTCGCCGTTACGGGCGGTAGCATCCCGGAGGTGGCACAGCGCATCGCAGACATGACCGGGGCGGAGGTCGTGGACGGGTTCCGCACCTCTGTTCCCGAGTCCGAGATAGTCTGCGTCGTCGTTGACTGTGGCGGCACGGCGAGGGCCGGGGTCTACCCGCGCAAGCGAATACCGACTGTCAACCTAACCCCCGTCGGGCAGGCGGGGCCGCTCGCGCAGTTCATCACCGAGGATATCTACGTCTCCGGCGTGAAGATGGACAACATCACCTTCGCGGACGGTACGGAGGCTTCGCAGCCCGACGCGTCCCAGGCATCGAGCGGGCCGAGCAGCCCGTTTTCATCGGCGGCTGGCCCGGCCGCTACAACTACGGCGGCTGCTGCGGGTGGCGGGGCGGCTGGCGGAGGCAACATGGGTGGCGGCTTCACCGGGTTCATTGCGAGGTTCGGGCGGAGCATCGGCGGGGTCGTCGGCATCCTGTTCCAGAGCGGTCGTCAGGCCATTGACCAGGTCATAAGAAACGTTTTGCCGTTCATGGCGTTCGTCACGTTGCTCATTGGTTTGATCAACGCCTCGGGGCTAGGGGACCTTATCGCTAACCTCCTCTCGCCGCTCGCCGGGAACCTCGGTGGGCTCTTGATCCTCTCGGTCATCGTGGGCTTGCCGTTCCTCTCGCCGGTGCTCGGGCCGGGGGCGGTCATCGCGCAGGTCATCGGGGTGCTTATAGGGGACCAGATCGGCCGCGGCGCGATAGACCCGCAGTTCGCCCTCCCCGCCCTCTTCGCCTACAACGTGCAGGTCGGCTGCGACTTCGTGCCGGTCGGGCTCGCGCTCGGTGAAGCGCAGCCGAAGACCGTCGAGATCGGCGTCCCGGCGGTGCTGTTCAGTCGGCAGATCACCGGCCCGCTCGCCGTCCTGATCGGCTGGCTTCTCTCCTTTGGCCTGTACACGAGCTAGAAAGCTAGAAAGGTCTCCAGACCACATGACTCAGAAGATAGAGACTATCTACCTCACGGAGGTGACGGAACTCGGCCCAGAGGTGGCCGAGTTCCTTGAGGCGAACCTCATGATCCTCTTCGCCGAGGGCGCGCCCCCGGAACTCGCCGAGATTTCCGTCAACCACCGACCCTCCGAGAAACGTGAAAAGGCCCCCTCCCCCGGCGACGTTCTCGTCATCGAAGAACACGAACTCCGCATAACCGCCATCGGGGAGAAGGCCTGGTCCAACGTATTGCAACTAGGACACGCCGTCTTCAAGTTCAACGGCGCCTCGGAGGTCGAGCTTCCGGGAGAGATCTACATCGAAGAACCCGCCGGCCTCGACCTCGCAGAACTCGTTGTGCCAGGCGCGCGCATCGAGATAAGAACGGAGCGTGCCTGATGCTCTTCGAGAGGCTCAAGTCCCTTGAGCGCAACGGCAAACCAATCCGCATCGGTCTGATCGGTGCCGGTCAGATGGGCCGGGGCTTTATCGCCCAGGTCGCAGGCATCCCCGGCATGGAAGTCACCGCCGTCGCAGACATCAAGCCAGACCTCGCCGCCGAAGCCTTCCGCCGCGCCGGACTCGAACCGACCTTCGGGCTGAACGGTAGCGAACGCTCTTCGGGGATCACCCACGCCGTAACCGACGACACCGCAGAAGTCGCCCGCTACGATAACGTTGACGTTCTCGTGGAAGCAACGGGCGTCCCGGAGGTCGGCGCGCGGGCCGCCTACGACGCCATCGAAGCCGGGAAACACGTCGTCATGCTCAACGTCGAGACCGACATCACGATCGGTGTCGTTCTCAAGAAGCTCGCCGACGAAGCGGGTGTCGTCTATACCGGGTCGGCCGGAGACGAGCCGGGGGCGATCTTGGAACTCTCGGACTTCGCCAACTCGTTGGGCTTCGAGGTCGTCGTCGCGGGCAAGGGAAAGAACAACCCGCTCGATGTGAGCGCAACGCCGGACTCCCTCGCCGACGAGGCCGCCCGCAAGCATATGAACCCGAAGATGCTCACCTCCTTCGTGGACGGCACGAAGACCATGGTAGAACTCTGCGCCACCGCAAACGCCTTAGGCTTCGTCCCCGACACACCCGGTGGGCACGGCCCGAAAGAGACGACCCCCAACAACCTTCCGGACATCTTCCGCCTGAAAGAAGAGGGCGGCATCCTCTCCTCCTACGGGACGGTTGACTACGTAAGAGGCGTAGCGCCGGGCGTCTTCATCATCGTCAGGAGCGAAGAGGGAGACGTGCGCGACACGATGGCCTACCTCGGTCAGGGCACGGGGCCGAACCACGTTCTGTATCGCCCGTACCACCTGACGAGCCTTGAGACCCCGATCTCCGCCGCGAGAGCCGTCATCTACGGCGAGGCGACCATCACAAGCCTCCCCGAGCCCACCGCCGAAGTCGTGGCCGTCGCCAAGCGCGACTTAAAGGCGGGAGACAAACTAGGTGGCATCGGAGCGTCCGACTACTACGGCAACGTCCGGGAGGCCGGGAGCGCAAAGGAGATGCTCCCGCTCGGCCTCGCGGCGGGTGCGACCGTAACGCAGGCCGTCAGGCGGGGGGAGGAAGTACCGCGTTCGGCGGTTGCGCTTGCGGAGAACTCCTTCGTTGTGGAGTTGAGGGCGAGGCAGGATGAGCTGGTTCAGGCGGCGCGGAGGTAGCGTCTTGGAGAGGCAGGTCACGACCAGGTATCCGGTTTCGCCGGAGGTGCTTACCGAAGAGGATCACCTCATACTCAAGATCCTCCGGCTCTACTACGAGCGTGGCATGACGCAGGCGCAGGTCGCTTCGCGTCTGGGCTTCTCTCGCCCGAAAGTCTCCAAGCTCATGGCCGAGGGGATGGCGAGAGGGCTCGTAAAGATAGAGATAGCAGACCCCGCCGGACACTTTGGCTCGCTTGAGATCTCACTCGAAGACCGCTTCGGCCTGAAGGAGGCCGTCGTTGTTGCGACCGCCGAGGACCGCACCCGGACCGAGGCCGCAGCCGGAGCCGCCGCGAGCGCGATGCTCGCCCGGCTCTGCACCACGAAAACGGTGCTTGGGCTTTCGTGGGGCGTCTCGGTGCGCGCGCTGGCCGACGCTACGGCGCGGGGGACGTTTCAGGTCGGCAAGGTGGTCCCGCTTCTCGGGGGGATGGGCAAGGCCAAGGCCGGGCTTCACTCAAACCGTATCTGCGCCGAACTCGCCCGCAAGCTGAACGCCGAGTACCTCTCCCTCGCCGCCCCCGCGATGGCCGCCTCCCCCGAGAGCCGCGCCGAACTCGCGAGAACCCCCGGCATAGCGGAGACGCTCACCGACGGCGCGGCCTGCGACGTCGCCGTCGCAGGGATGGGCGGCATCCTGCCGAACTCCACGCTCGTGGAGGCCGGATATTTCTCGAAGGAGGAGTTCCTCTCCCTTGCAGAGCGGGGCGTCGTCGGGGACGTATCGTGTCACTTCCTCGACGAGACGGGCGAACCTCGCTGCAACGACCTGACGAGCCGCATCCTCGGCATCACACCGGAGGGACTGCGGGCGATACCGAACACCATTGGCATCGCGACCGGAGCGGAGAAGGCGCCGGGCGTGGCGGCCGTTCTGCGCGGCGGCCTGATGAAATCCCTCGTCTGCGACGAATCCCTTGCCCGCGCGATCCTGAACTTACCCAATTTAAGGAGGCTGGACCAGTGAGAGACTATGACAGGCCATTAGAGGCTCTGGAGACGATGTTACGTATCCGGGCCTTTGATGAGAAGGTGGACGAACTCTTCGCCGCCGGGAAGATGCACGGCACCGGACACTTCTACGTCGGTCAGGAGGCCGTGGCCGTAGGGGTGATCTCG
>JBPCNU010000215.1:0-7998 GCA_051000975.1 Rubrobacter sp. | reverse complement strand
CGTCTCGGGTGTGAGGCGGTCGAGCTTGCGGTCCGGAACGTTCATCCCGGCGGCGAGGATGAGCGCGTCTATCCCGCCCGACTCGCCGATCTCATTTACGAACTCCTCGACCGCGCATTGGTCCGATACGTCCAGCCCGTGCGTCGTGAAACCGCCGGACGAAGCCCGTTCTTCTACGACGCCGTCGCGCATCGAGTCCTCGCAGCGGGCTACGGCGTGGACGGTCGCGCCGGAGTCGAGTAGGAGCTTCGAGGCCGACCCCGCTCGACGCCCCGGTTACGATGGCGGTCTTGCCTGCTAGGGAGCCGGGCATTATTTCGCCTCCGGTTCGGCGAGAAAGACCTTGACCTCGTCAGACGGGCCTTTTACGAGGTCGGCGAAGGCTCTGGGGCCGCTCATCAGCGGAAGCGGCGTCGAGGTCTCACCGAGCCCGGCTTCGCCGGAGGAGAGCCAGTCAACGGCCTGCGAGAAGTCATCCTGCGTGTAGGCATATGAACCCTGCACCGCGACCTGACGCCGGATGACATCGTGGAAACCGAGCGTCGTCTCGTCGTCGTGGAGCCCGATGCACACGACCGTTCCTCCGGGGCGTGAGATCTCGATCCCGAGCTTCCGCGTTACCTCCGCCCCGACCGCGTCCACGACCAGGTCCGCGCCGAGACCGTCCGTGCGCCCCAGCAGGTACTCCCGCGCATCATCCGCCGAGCCGAAGGTCTCGGACGCGCCGAACGATCTCGCGTTCTCCCGGCGTCCCTCGTGTAGCTCGACTAGCGACACGTCCCTCACGCCGGAGAGGACGAGCGCCTGCAGGCACATCAGGCCGATCGTTCCGCCCCCGAAGACTACAGCCGTTTTCGCCATACCCCTGGAAAGTCCGAGCCGCGCGACGTGGACGCCGTTCGCGAAAGGCTCCGCGAGGGCGGCGTCCTCGATGCTCACGGAGTCCGGTACTTCGTGGAGGGTTGACTCCGGGGCGGCGACGTACTCGGCGAAGCCTCCGGGATGGTTGATGCCGACCATAGTCCTCCCGGGGCAGAGGTTGTCCATCCCGGCCCGGCAGAGCCTGCACTCCCCGCACGAGAGAAGCGGGTTGACCGTTACACTCTTGCCCGTCCATTCTTCGGAGACACCCTCCCCGACCGAGACGACCGTACCGGCGAACTCGTGTCCCATGACGAGCGGCGGGGTTCGGTTGCCCATCCTGCCGAGGTAGCCTTCGATCTCCGAACCGCAGATCCCGGCGGCCCCGACCCGAAGCACGACGCTCCCCGGCGCGGCCTCCGGTTCGGGCCTCTCCTCGACGGTCATCCTCTCCGGTCCAAGCCATACAAGGCTCTTCATGCGTTCTCCTTCCGGGGCACGAGCGCGACGGCCCGGACCGGTGAGCCCGAGCCGCCCTTGATCTTCAACGGAAACGCCATGAAGAACGAGAAGGCCGGCAGCCGCTCCAAGTTCTTCAGGTTCTCGACTATGTAGGTCTCGTTGCCAAGCAGGGCGTAGTGGGCCGGGTTGTCTTCGTTGTGCGTCGCGTCCACCGCGAGCGTGTCGCACCCGACGAGCGGCACACCCTTCCCGACGAGGTACTCTGCAGCCTCCCCGGCGAGCCCGGGCCACGGTTCGAGGAACGGGCGTCCCTCCTTGCCCGCGCCCCAGCGAACATCCCAGCCGTAGCGGATGAGGACTCTGTCCCCGGACTCGATCTCTCCGTTCTCCGACTCCCAGCTCTGGATGCGCTCTTTCGTTAGTTCGTCACCCTCGCCGAGGTCGGTGGCCTGTATGGTGGCGGCGCGTCCGGCGAGGCGGTCCAGCGGCATCTCGTCCGTGCCGTAGTGGGCCGGGCCGCTGGCGATGAAGTGGAGCGGCGAATCCATGTGCGTCCCGGTATGCTCGCCTATCGTGAGGCCGTACTGGCAGGCCACGTCGCCGAGTTCGTAGGACTCGTAGAGCGTGTGTCCGAAGCGGGCGTGGGTCGGCCAGACGGGGATGCCTTCCTCTAAGGTGTGGGTCAGGTCTATCCACTCGCTGTCGCGAAAGGTAGCGGCCAGTTGTGACGGATCGTTCATATTGCCTCCTGTTGGGTCTGGGTTTCGACGGTTTCACGGATCATGGAGATCGGAACCAGACGCCCCCTCGTCAGCGTCCCGGAACTACGCTCCACCTCTCCCCCTCCAAAGGACACACTCGCCCACAGTTACGGTCCCCACGACCACAGCGGCATTGGTTATACCAATATTGTAATACCAATTCTCGTCGAATATCCAGCGAGGGTTGGCGAAAGTCCTGCGGGGGCGGCTCGGGCGGCGTTGTTTCGTACGTTGTTCTATATTGTATGACCAATTTCTATGTAGTTTTGATAGGATGTTCGTGGGATGCAACGGGAGAACAGGTGCTGATCGGAGAGGTGGGACTATGAAGCGTCTCGAAGGCAAGCGGGCGATAGTGACGGGTGCGGGGAACGGGATCGGGCGTGAGATCTCCCTCCGCCTCGCCAGCGAAGGCGCGAGGGTCATGCTCGCGGATATAGACGAGGAGGCCGCGAGCGCGGTCGCGAACGAGATAGACGGCGAGACGCTCGTGCAGAAGACGGACGTTGCGAGCGAGCCGGAGGTCGAGGCGCTCATATCGCGGGTCGTGGATGAGTGGGGCGGCCTGGACGTGATGATCAACAACGCCGGGGTCGGGATCGCGGCTGACGCGCCCGGCACGGCTCTCGAAGACTGGCAGTTCGTAATGGACGTGAGCCTCAAGGGGACGTTTCTGGGGATCAAATACGCGGTCCCGGCGATGCGCGAATCCGGCGGCGGGAGCATCGTCAACATGTCGTCCATCGCGGCGCTCGTCGGGCTGAAGGACCGGGCGGCGTACTGCGCGGCGAAGGGCGGTGTTCTTGCGCTGACGCGGGCGGCGGCCATAGACCACGTCGAGGACGGTATCCGGGTCAACTGCATCGCCCCCGGCACGGTCGAGACACCGTGGGTTGACAGGATCACGGCGGGCTACGACGACCCCGTCGAGGCGAAGGCGACGATGCAGGCTCGCCAGCCGCACGGCAGGTTCGTCCAGCCCGAGGAGATCGCGGCGATGGCGGCGTACCTCGCCTCGGAGGAGGCAGGATCCGTCATCGGGGCGTGCATGACCGTGGACGGCGGGATGACGGCCCGGTAGAGGCGAGCCTTTCGTGGGAACATAGCCACTGCAACGTAAACCCCGAAAGATTGAGAAGTAAGGAAGGAGATCCCCTTGAAGCTGGTGTCTTATTCGCAGAACGGTGGCAGCCCGAAGGTCGGACGCCTCGAAGGTGAGAGCATAACCCCGCTCGGTGACGGCAACGTGATGGGTTACATCAAAAACGGCGGTTCCGGCGGTTCGGAGGGTGAGACGGTCGCGCTCTCCGAGGTGAAGCTGCTCGCCCCGATAAGGAAGCCCGAGAAGTTCATCGCCATCGGCCTCAACTACGAGGATCATGCCGCCGAGACAGGTGCGGACATCCCCGAGAAGCCGATAGTCTTCGCCAAGTACCCGAACACCATCGTCGGCCCCGACGACGCGGTGAAGATCCCGTCCATAACCGAGAAGGCCGACTACGAGGCCGAGCTTGCGTTCGTCATCGGGCGCGAGGCGAAGAACGTCTCCGCCGCCGACGCGCTCGACTACGTCTTCGGCTACATGAACTGCAACGACATCTCGGCGCGAGACCTTCAGTTCTCCGAGGGCGGTCAGTGGACAAGGAGCAAGTCCATAGACACCTTCGCTCCTATCGGGCCGTTCATCGCAACCGCCGACGAGATAGAAGACCCTCAGAACCTCTCCGTCAGGCTGACCTTGAACGGCGAGATGGTGCAGGACGGTACAACGCAGAAGATGATCTTCTCCGTCGCCGAACTCATAGAGTTCCTCTCCGCCGGGATGACGCTCGTCCCCGGCGACATCATCTCCACCGGGACGCCGCCCGGAGTCGGGGCCGCCCGCGACCCGCAACTCTTCCTCAAACCCGGCGACACGATGACCGTCGAGATCGAAGGCCTCGGGAGCCTCACGAACCCCGTCAAGTAAGCGCAGGAAGTATCCGTCGCCCCCGGCGGATCGATACCGGGGGCGATCATGGGAGGGTGGAGTTTGAGCGAGAGCGGTTCGAAGCCCATCAGGACCGACGCATATCTCGCCTCGCTCCCACCGGAGCTAGTCTTGCCGGGGGCAAGGGCGGAGATCCGGGCAGCCGTCGAGCGCGGCGGCTCTAAGGTCATTGTTCTCGACGACGACCCGACCGGGGTGCAGAGCGTCCACGGCGTTCCGGTCCTGACCTCCTGGGGGAAGGACGACCTGCTGGACGCACTGCGCGAACCCGGCCCCGTCTTCTACATACTCACCAACTCCCGCAGTTTCCCGGAAGACGAGGCGATCAAGATGAACGTCGAGATCTCGGAGAACCTCTGCGAGGCCGCGAGGGAGGCGGGCGTTGACTTCGAGGTCGTGAGCCGCAGCGACTCTACCCTTCGCGGCCACTACCCGGCGGAGACGGACGCCCTTGCGAGCGTGCTCTCCGCGAACGAGCGCGGGCCGGACGCGGTCATCATCTGCCCCGCCTTCTTCGAGGCCGGGAGGTTCACCTCCGGCGACACGCACTTCGTCGTCGAGGGGGAGGAGTTGGTCCCGTCCGGCGAGACGGAGTTCGCCCGCGACCACAGCTTTGGCTACCGATCCTCGGACCTGAAATACTGGGTCGAAGAGAAGACCACCGGGCGCGTCCCTGCGTCGGATGTAGTCAGCATCGGCTTGGAAGACATCCGGGCGGGCGGCCCGGAGCGGGTGCGCAAGGTGCTGGACGGGGCCTCGGGCGGCGTGCCGGTCGTCCTGAACGCCGTGACCTACGCCGACCTCGACGTGTTCGTGCTCGGCCTCCTCGACTCCATCTCCGGCGGCAAGCGTTTCCTGTACCGGACGGGTCCTTCGTTCGTGCAGGCGAGGGGCGGCATCACGAAACCGGAGCTCGTTAGGGTCGAAGACCTGAGCCGCGACGGGTACGGCCTCGTCCTCGTCGGCTCCTACGTGCGGATGACGACCCGGCAGCTCGAAGAGGCGTTGAAGCTCGACGGGCTGCACGCGGTGGAAGTGTCGGTAAAAGACCTGATCTCCCCCACCCCAGATAGGCGCGAGGCCGAGTTGGAGCGGGTCGTTCGAGAGGTCAATTCATCGCTCTCAACCGGGGACATCATCGTCTACACGAGCCGGGAACTCGTCACGGCGGAAGGCTCCGGCGGTCCGACGAACTTCGAGATCGGCGGCTCCATCTCCGACGCGCTCGTCGAGATGATGCGTCGGATCGACCGCGATATCCCGGTCTCCTTCGTGGTCGCGAAGGGCGGGATAACGTCGAGCGACATCGCCACCAAAGGACTGGGCGTGCGCCGGGCGGAGGTCGCCGGGCCGCTCCTGCCGCCCGGCATAGTCCCGGTCTGGGTGCTCCCCGACGACAACGACTTCCCCGGCCTGCCCTACGTCATCTTCCCCGGCAACGTCGGCGGGCCGGGGTCGCTCCGGGAGGCGATAGAGATACTCCGAGGCACGGACGACACGGGAGGTCTGTTATGATGGGCGGGATCACGAACCTCGGTTTCATCGGCCTCGGGGCGATGGGCCTCCCGATGGCCCGGCTGCTGGCAGAGTCCAAGCAGTTCGACTCCGTGAAGGTCTTCGACGTTCAGGCTGGTCGGGCAGAGTCGCTCGCGGGCCACGGGGCCGCCGCATTCTCGGCCCGTGAAGCGGCGGACGGGTTGGACGCCCTCTTCCTGATGGTCGCCAACGAGGCGCAGGCCCGCGAGGCCCTGTTCGGGCCAGACGCCGCAGCCGACGCGCTCCCCGGCGGCTCTGTAGTAATCGTGATGAGCACCATCGGCCCGGAGGCAGTCAGGGGAATCGCCGCCGAGCTCTCCGAGCGAGTCGTTCCCGGGCGCGGGGTCCGGCTGCTCGATGCTCCGGTCAGCGGCGGGGTGGCGCGTGCCGGGAGCGGGGAGCTCTTGATCATGGCCGGAGGAGAGCGGAGCGTCTTCGATGAACTCGGCCCCGCCCTCAACGTACTCGGCTCCAGCGTCGTCCACTGCGGAGAGCGGGCCGGGGACGGTCAGTCCGTCAAGCTCGTGAACCAGCTCCTCTGCGGCGTACACATCGTCGCGGCGGCGGAGGCGCTGGCCTACGCGGAGTCCCTCGGCCTCGACCCGGAGTTCGTCCTCGATACTATAGGCGGTGGCGCGGCCAACTCGTTCATGCTGGAGGACCGGGGCCGCCGGATGCTCTCCCGCTCCTTCGACGACCCGAAGAGCACCCTCGAAATATTCGTCAAGGACATGGACCTCGTCTGCGACGCCGCCGAATCAAGCGGCTTCGAAACCGTCCTCGCCGCCGCAGCCCGAAAGACCTACCTCGAAGGTCAGGAGGCCGGGCTCGGCCGCGAGGACGACTCCGGGGTCATCCGCCTCTTCCAGAAGCATCTCTCTGTCGAAGTCTCAGATACCGAATAGACTCTGCTCCTTGTGGATCAGGAAGCGTCGCGAGGAGTTCCAGATTGCCTCTCCCTGTAAGAGCGCATCTTGGCCCTCGATCCGCAGATCTCCATCACGCACCAGCTACCCGAACGGTTCTTCGAAGCATCGTAGAAGATCCACCGGCACTCCTCGTTGGCGCAAGCCTTGAGCCTCTGCCAGGTTCCTTCGTAGCCGGCTCCGACGACCGCGATCAGGAGTTCTTCGATAACCCTCTCTGTGCCGTTAGACAGAGAACTCAAGAATGGTCGACCCTCAGAGTCGAAGCTAACGCCGGGCGCGGTGTTGCTAACCAAGCCGGTTAGTCTCGAAGAGGCCTCCGCCGTTTCTGGCGATGTACCGAGGTTGTGAGAGAGCAATATGTCTCGTAGCTTCTCTCGCAACTCGCGCAGACGGGCGAGTTCGTCCCCTCTGATGTAGCCCACTGAATCGTATCCCGACTCCTCGAGCCATTCCCTGGCCTGCTCGGGACTTCCGAGAAGATCGTAGCCTCGCATCTGGTTCCTCGTGTTCACGAACCGCTGTGCGAATCTAAGTGGCTCCGGGGCCTGCTTGTTCTGTTCCGTCTTTCCCGCCATGACTCCCTCAAACGGTCTCTTCAGAATTTGAGCGATCTCACTTCGTCTAACCTTATGTTACCGCTTACACACTTTGACTGGTTTAGTTCACTAGTGTAAATTACCGTCATAAATTTTTTGATGGTAACTAAAGGAAGAGTGACGGTGTGAGCAAGACGACTCGACTGGCATTGGCGGGGCTTTCTGCGATCGCGGTGGCCTACGGGTTTGCCCGGTATGGTTTCGGTTTGTTCGTACCTACTTTCAGGGACGAGTTCGGACTCTCCACCGGGGCGGTGGGGCTCATCTCCAGCGCCGGTTATGCCGCTTATCTGTCGGCGATGGTCCTGACCGGGTTTCTTGTTCAGAGGATGGGGCCGAGGTTTCCGGTGGTTGCGGGTGCTGGATGTGCCGGGGCGGGGATGCTCCTGATCGCCACCGCGCAGAGTGCCTTGCAACTCGTTGTCGGGGTGGTGCTTGCGGGATCGAGTGCCGGCTTCTGCTGGGCACCGTTCTCCGATGCCGTTGCGATGCTGGTGGCCGAGGAGCACCAGGGTCGCGTGCTCTCGGTGATCAGCACCGGGACCACTTTCGGGTTGATCGTGGCTGGGCCGGTAGTCCTCCTAACTGCCACCGGAGGCTCCAGCGACGGCTCCGGATGGCGTTACGCTTGGGCTGCGTTCGCCATAGCCGCGCTGCTGGTGGCTCTCTGGAACGCCAGGCTCCTACCAGGAGAGCCGTACTGCAAACCGGACGTCGGGGCCGAGAATGTGGAAAGCATGAGCCGGACCGCCCTCGCCTGGTTTCTACACTGGGAGTCGGCTCTGGGATTAGGTCGGTTTGGTGGACATCTTGAGGCTTGGGACAATAGAGTCCCAGAAAGGAGTCCACCAGATGCCGAGAAC
>JBPCNU010000214.1:0-4616 GCA_051000975.1 Rubrobacter sp. | reverse complement strand
GTCGTCGCCGTTCTTCAGACGCTCGTCTATGCGTTCGGCGCGCTCCAGAGCTATATCCGGCGTCGTGGTGAGGAAGGCCTTCACGTCGCCGTCCACGGCCTCGATGCGAGCGTTGGCAGCTTCGGCGGCTTCGCGGGCGGAGAGTTCTCTTGACTCGATCTTCTCTGCGACTTCGTAGGCGGTGAGGTTCAGAAGCTCGGTCGTCCCGGCCATCAGTCTATCCTCGGCACGACGAAGAGTTCGTCGTCGGGTTCGGGGGCATTGGACAGGGCGACCTCACGCGGAAGTTCCTCTCGCGGTTCGTCCGGGCGCAGGACGTTCGTCAGGTCGAGGGGGTTGGCGGTAGGTCTGACGCCGTCGAGGTCGAGTTTCTGGATCTCCTCGATGCTGTCCAGAATGGCGTCCAGTTGACCGCTCATCCGGCTCACCTCCTCGTCGGTGAGGCCGAGCCTCGCGAGGTTTGCGACGTGCCTGACCTGCTCTTCGGATATCATGTTCGCCTCCCGGTGATGTCAAATGGTTGCAAGCTCTCGGGTTATCTTAGCGCAAGCGTCGGTGGGCGTTGACCGACGTACAATGCGGTTTCGGGAGATATACGAGCCTCAGCCGGGGTCGTTTGACATCCTCGCCGCCTCGACGGCGTTGTAAAGGAGCATCGCTCGCGTCATCGGCCCGACGCCGCCCGGGACCGGGGTGATATACGATGCCAGCGGCTCCACTTCGTCGAAGAGTACGTCCCCGGTCAGGCTCCCGTCCCCGGTGCGGTGGATGCCGACGTCCACGACGACGGCCCCGTTCTTCACGTACTCCGCCCCGACCATCTCCGGTCGTCCGGCTGCGACGACAAGGATGTCGGCCCGGCGCGTTACTTCCGAGAGGTTCTTCGTGCGGGAGTGGCAAACGGTAACGGTCGCGTTCAGGCGCAAAAGCAGCTGAGAGAGCGGCTTCCCGACGAGGTTCGACCGTCCGACGACGACGGCGTGTTTGCCTTCTATCTCCAACCCGGCGCGTTCTAGTAGCTGGATCACGCCGTGCGGCGTACACGGGAGCCGCGCGGGGAGGCCGATGGCGAGGTTTCCGGCTGATAGCGGTGAGAGACCGTCCACGTCTTTCTTTGGTTCTATCTTGCTTATGAGAGGGATGTGATCCAGGTGGCCGTAGAGCGGGAGTTGCACGAAGAAGCCGCTCACGCGCTCGTCGGCGTTCAGTTCGTCAACGAGAGTGGAAAGCTCCCCCTGCGTTACGGACTCGTCGAAGCGGTGGATTCTCGATTCGATGCCGACCTCGGCGCAGTCGCGCTCCTTCATTGCGACGTAGGTCGCGGAGGCCGGGTCATCGCTCGCGAGGATCACGTCGAGGCGCACCGAGGTCGGGGTCTCGCGTTCGCGCAACTCCGAGACGGCGACCTTGATCTCGGCCCTTATTTCGGCAGCGGTTGCTTTTCCGTCGAGCGAGCTCGCCAACTTCAGGCTTCCTAGAATGCCGCGAGAAACTTGGGGGCGACCTGCTTCTTGCGGCTCATCACACCGGGGAGGTCTATCGCCCCGCCTTCGGCCTTCACGTCGAACGCGCTCTCGGCGATGCTCGTTTCCCCGACGCACAGAAGCTCCGTGCCTTGATCTATGATGTCCGTTATCATCAGCGCGAAGAGCAGGTATCCTTCCTTCGCCCGGGTCTTCTCCAGCGATTCGAGGAGTTCGTCCTTCCGCTCCAGAATAGACTTCCCGACCGTCTCGACCTGGGCGATGCAGATCACCTCGCCCGCCCCGACCTTGTACTCCTTCGCGTCTCTAGCCGTAATCTCCTCGGCCGTTAGCTCCGTTACGTCCGATGACGCCTCGAACATCTCCATCCCGAACTCCTGAGCATCGAGTTCGAGATACTCTTCCAGATACTTGACCACCGCACAGTCGCGCTCGGTCGTCGTCGGGGAGTTGAGGATGACGGTGTCGGAGAGAACGGCACAGAGGAGCATCGTCGCGGTGGACTTCTCGGGAGCGAGCCCGATGCCCCGAAACCGCTCGACTATCAGCGTCGCCGTCGAGCCTACGGGATCGAAGGTCGCGAGCAGCGGCGTCTTCGTCTCGATATCCCCGAGGTGGTGGTGATCCAGTATCTCGACGATGTTCGCCCGCTCGACCCCAGCGATGCTCTGTCCGCTCTCAGCGTGATCCACGAGCGCGACTCGCCTCGGCTCGGGGTTTATCAGATCGGTGCGCGAGATGACCCCCACCGGAACCTTGTCCCGGTCGACGGCGATGGCCGCCCGGTAGTGAACCTCCATGACGGACTGGGTGATGTCCGAGATGAGCGTATCGGGATCGAACGTCAGAGGGTTCTCGCTCATTACCTCCCAGCACGGCACCGAGAGCTGTATGAGACGGCTCGTCACGTACGAATCCACGGGAGAGAGCACGACCGCGACGCCCTTCTCCTTCGCAAGCTCCAGCACTTCGTCTTCGGGACGGATGTTGTTGGAGACCACGAGGACACTCACGCCGAGCTCTATCGCCCGCTTCTGCGACCCGGTCCGGTCCCCGACGACGACCACATCCCCGGCGTCCATCTGGCTCCCCATCGACTCCTCGCTCATCGAGACGACCCAGAGCTTTCCGTCGACCCTGTCCGTCCCCGCGACGAGGAGTTCCCCTTCGAGAACCTCGACTATCAGGTGGACCCAGACCGGAGCTTTCTCGAAGGTCGAGGCCTCGCGAGACTCCCGGACGTACATTCGGGCGAGGTCGCGCTCGGTGATTATCCCGGCGAGCTTGCCCTCCTCGTCCACGATCGGAACCTGCCCGATGTTCTTCTGGCTCATCGCCACCCCGACGTTCCTCAGAGGATCGTCGCGCCGGGCGGTGATGAGCTCCTTCTTCATCACGTCCTTGACGCGCAGCATGATGTGGGAGATCTGCTTCGGACTCTTCGCCCCGCTCTTCTTCAAAGCCCACTCGGTCTGCGCGTTGACCTTCCCGAGCCGCGCCGGATGATAGTCGTTCCCCGGGTCGGTCAAATTTCTCAGCTCCGCAAGCCCTATAGCCGATGCCACCGTATCGGTGTCCGGGTTCTTGTGACCTGTAACGTATACGAAAGCCAAGCGTCTCTCCATTCCCCTTATATAAGCCGACTTCTCCACGCGCCGTCCGAGTATCTACGACAGCCGGACGACGACACGATCCTGCGAGAACCCCTCATTTATCGCCATGCAACGGATTGTAGCTGATACAAGAAGCGGATTTCGTACCCTCGAAATCCTCAACGGGCTAAAGAAAGTCTCCGGGTGTCCGATCACCTTATTCGTGAGGGCGTGAAAAGGCTGAACCTAGATAAAACGTCCGGGTCTTTCACGGTCCGACGCCGAAACAGGTACTTTGGAGTCCTTCTCGTCCTCGCTCCCGGTGGCCCTAGCGGCCACCGGCTACGCTTGAGAACGAACCTCGAGTGGACTGGAGCTTCAGGAGTTTCGGAGCGAAGCTAGAGTTTCGTGATCGGGGCCATGTCGGGGATGAAGATCCTCTCCTCGGACCCGAACTTCACCACGACCTTACCCGGCTGAGCGTCCACGACTTTGCCTTCCCCGAACTTCTTGTGCCGCACCCGCTCCCCGACGCTGTACGGATTCTCTGCGGTCGAAGACGTGGAAGACATCGAAGACCCGGCGGACGCACTCTTCGTCTGGCTGGAGAACCGCGACCCGCCCGGCCCTCCACGCCAGGGGCCGGACTTCCCGGAGCCAACCTGCATCGTGCCGGACTTGTACTCGTCCGGGATCTCGTCCAGGAACCGACTCGGCATCTGATACTCCCGGTCGCCACCCCAGTTCGATCTCATCTTCGCGTAGGTCATAGTCAGCGTCTCCATCGCCCGCGTTATGCCGACGTAACAGAGCCGCCGTTCCTCCTCCAGGCTCTGCTCGTCGAGCGACCGGGCGTGCGGGAACGTCCCCTCTTCCATCCCGACGATGAAGACGTGCGGGTACTCGAGCCCCTTCGCGTTGTGCAGTGTCATCAACGTGACCCGTCCCCCGCCGAGGTTGTCCTGCTCTGAATAAAGCGCCTGCTCCTGCAGGAACCCTTCGAGCGTCGGCTCCTCGCCAGACTCCCTGGCCCCTCGCTCATACTCGGCGGCGGCGTTCACCAGCTCGACGAGGTTCTCGATCCTCGCCTCCGACTCGACGGTATTCTCCACTTCGAGCTCTTCGCGGTAGCCCGATTCATCCAGAACGGCCCCGATCATCTCCGCCGGGGTCGTCTCCCTCGAAGCTACCCGCCAGCCCTCGAAGAGCCGCTTGAGATCCCCGCAAGCCTTCTGAGCCTTGCCGGAGATCCCGGCCTCCTTGGCCTCGTCGAGCATCTCGTACATCGAGGTCTCGTTCGTCCTCGCGTGCTGCTGCAGCTTCCCGACCGACGTTGCTCCAACGCCTCGTTTCGGTGTGTTTATTATTCGCTCCAGTGACACATCGTCCGTCGGGTTAACGACGACGGCGAGGTAGGCCATTGCGTCCTTTATCTCGGCCCGCTCGTAGAATTTGACGCCGCCCAGAATCTGGTACGGTACTCCTTCTCTCACCAGCACGTCTTCTAGGGCGCGGCTCTGGGCGTTGGTCCGGTAGAAGA
>JBPCNU010000213.1:0-29187 GCA_051000975.1 Rubrobacter sp. | reverse complement strand
GGCATGTACCCCGTCCCGTCGTAGAGATTCACCGAGAACCCCGGAGACCGCCCGCGCACGGGCCTCCCGACGGGCCGCGTATCCACGACGCGGGCGAAGACGGTCGCCCGTTCTCCGACGCGAAGGTCGCTCAGCTTCTTCACGTTCGAGAGGTCTTCGTGGCGCGACGGGTAGTGTGAAACGAGGTCAGCGAGCGACGTGATCCCAAGCTCCTTCAGCCCGGCCTCGATGCGCACCCCGACACCCGGGAGTTCCCGGGCCGGACGCCGCCGCAGGTCGGAGAAAGTCGTGCGCCCGGGTGGAAGCCCCGTCCCTTCCGGCTTTAGTTCAGCCTCAGAGACAGGCAACCCCGAATGCTCCCGGCCCGACGTGGCAGCCGACGACCCCGCCGATCTCGGCGAACTCACCGTCCCGGATGCCGAGCCGCTCGGCCAACTCACGAGCGGAATCCTCGGCGTCTATGTGTCCGAAGTAGAACTTCCGACCTTCACCGACGCGGGGCGAGAGCTGGTCGACGAGCGCGTTCATCTGACGCTTGCGGCCTCTCACGCGCTTGTGGGGATGAACCTCGCCGTCCACGAGGGTCAGGATCGGCCTTATATCCAGAGCCGAGCCGAAGAGCTTCTGCGCTCGTCCGATGCGCCCGCTCTTTGCGAGGTATTCGAGCGTGCTGACGGCGAAGTAGAGTTCGCTCTGGCGCGTGGCCTGCTCCGCCGCCCGCTTCGCATCCTCGAAGCTCCCGCCACCGTCAGTAACCGCCAGAGCACGGCGGAGGATCAGGGCCGCCCCGAACTCCGCGCTCTTCGTGTCCACCACCTCGACCGGGACATCCACCATCTGTGCCGCGCTCCGCGCCGACTCGACCGTGCCGCTCAGAACCCCCGAGATCGTTAGAACGAGGATGCTGTCGTAGGCCGACAGGCTCTCGTAAGCCTCCACGAACGCCCCGACCGGCGGCTGCGAGGTAGTCGGGAAGTCCCTGGACTCCTTGAGCCGCTCGTAGAACTCCGCGTTTGAGAGGTCGACCTTGTCTACGTAGGTCTCCTCCGCGCCGAAGTGAAAGGTAAGCGGCACGACCCGGATGTCCGGGCGAGCCTGCTCTTCGGGGGTGAGCGTCGTCGTAGAGTCGGTGACTATCGCGGTCGTCAAGCTACTCAGCCGCCATCTGAAGGGGATAGAGCGGCTGGCCGCCGTTCCGGATCTCCACCTCTACATCGCCGTCGAGTGCCTCGATCCTCGCCACTATCTCCTCCAGCTCACCGTCTTCGAGTCCCTCGCCGCGAAGCAGCGTAACGAGGTCCGCGCCCGATGAGATCATAGCCCCAGCGGCCTCGACCGCGACCGCCCCGACGCTCTTCCCGACTGATTCTATCTTCCCGTCCAGAAGGGCGATATAAGACCCCTCTGCGACCTCCCGGCCATCCACGCTCGCGTCGCGCACGGCCCGCGTCACCTCGACGCTCTGAAGCTCCGAGAGGACCTCACCCATCTCCCCGGCCACGTCCTCTGCGACCTCCGAAGCGTCGAAGGCGACCATCACCGAGATCCCGGCAACCAGCGTCTTCGTCGGTACGACCAGAACCTCGACCTCGACGAGCTCCGCGACCTGCTCGGCGGTCGGGATGATGTTCTTGTTGTTCGGGAGGATGATCACCCCCTTCGCCCCGCTCAGGCGCACGACCTCCGCTACCGCCTCCGAGAAGTCCTGGGCGCTGGGGTTCGCCCCCTGCCCACCCTCGATGACGAAAGCTCCCAGCTCCTCGAAGAGCTCCCGGTTCCCCGCCCCTCGACTCGCAGCGACGACCGCTACCGAACCGGACGCGATATGCCCCTCGCTGGACGGTCTTCCGGCCTCGAGCCGGGAGCTGACCTGCGCCTCCATATCGTCCACCTTTATGCCCGACAGCCGCCCGAACTGCCCGGCGTAGCTCATAATGGAGCCGGGGTCTTGCGTGTGTAGATGCACCTTCACGAGGTCGTCGTCCGAGATCACCAGCACGCTCTCCCCTACCTCGAGCACGTGTTCTTCGAGAGCCGCCGCGTCGCCCGTGAAACCCGTTACGATGAACTCCGTGCAGTAGCCCCACGCCTCTTCCCCGGCGTGTATCGCGTCGAGGTCCGGCCCGAGAATGCCCTCTTCACTCTCTTCGGGATCATCTTGCGAGATCTCGACCTTCTCCCCCGACAGCACGGCGTGGATGCCGTCGAGGATGACCGCGACCCCAAGCCCCCCGGCGTCCACGACCCCGGCCTCCTTCAAGACGGCAAGCTTCTGGGGAGTGCGCTTCACCGAAGCATGAGCCTCAAGGGCGGCGGCCTTCACCACGGAGGGCAGGTCGGCGCTCTTGTCCTTGAGCGCGGCCCGGGCGGCCGCGGCAGCATCCTTGATAACCGTCAGCATCGTACCCTCAACGGGCTGGCGGGTGGAGGCGTAGGCCCGTTCCTGCGCCCCTTCGAGGGCGTCGGCGAAGTCCTCGGCGGTAAAAGTCGTGCGGCGGGCGAGCACCTCGCAGCCGCCCCGGATCATCTGCGAGAGGATCACCCCGGAGTTGCCCCGCGCCCCCATGAGCGCGGCCCTCGCCCCGGCCTTCACCGCCGTCTCGACGTTCTCGTAGGAGCGAGCCTTAGCCTCCTTCAAGATGGATTCGAGGGTCAGTAGCATGTTCGTTCCGGTATCGCCATCCGGGACGGGATAGACGTTTAGCGCGTTGATCCTCGCGGCCTGAGCCTTCAGCGCGGCATGCGCGGCAGCAACGATAAACACCGTCCTGATCGTCAACGCAAAATCTCCTCTCCCTGGATCATTTCCCAAAACGTTTTCCGAAAACGCCGGCCCGGATGATGATAAGCCCGGCCTGACGAGACGTGACCTTCGAATTTCCTTGATCTCTGATACAATCTCACGCTGTTGCCCAAAAGCCCAAGAGCCGACTCCCGAACGGAGCCGGAACCCGGCTACGGGATGTGAAATTTCAGTTCGGTATCGTAGCATAGGAGAAAGACTCGTGGCGAAAATCTGTTACTCATGCGGCAAGAAACCCTCGTTCGGAAACGCTCGCAGCCACTCGCTGAGAGCGACCCGCCGTCGCTGGAATCCGAACCTACAGAAGATCAGGATCCAGGAAGGCTCCGCCCAGAAGCGTGTCTGGTCCTGCACTTCCTGCCTCAAGGCGTTCAAACTCCAGAAGGTCGCAGCGAGAGTTCCATCCCCCCAGGCCAGCTAGCAAAACCCGAAAACCATAGAAGAACAAGAAGAGAGGGAGCCTGACTCTGAGTCGGCTCCCTCTCTTCTTGTTCTTCCTTGCCTGTCTGACTTTTTCTACCGCTGTTATCGTTGTGAGGAGTTGGAGGATATCGCGGCCTTACTCCCCCGGCCTTCGGTGTCGCCACCGAGGCGCTGCATCAGGTTAGCCATCTCGATCGCCGAGGTTCCGGCCTCGAAGCCCTTATTACCGAGCTTCGTTCCGGCTCGTTCGAGCGCCTGTTCGATGTTCTCGGTGGTGATGACGCCGAAGATTATCGGCACCTCGGTATCGAGCGACGCGCTGATGATGCCGCTCGCAGCGCCACCCGCGACGTAGTCGAAATGAGCCGTCGAACCCCGGATGACCGCTCCGACGCAGACTATCGCGTCGAAGTCGCCGGAACGGGCCATCCTGCTCGCCGCCACCGGCAGTTCGTGTGCGCCGGGAACCCACGCGACGCGCACCGCCCCGAGGTCTCCGCCGTGACGCTCGATCGCCTCGAGCGTTCCCTCAAGAAGCGGCTTCACGATGAAGTCGTTGAACCGCGAGGCGACGACCCCGATGTGGAGTCCGACGGCGGAGAGGTCGCCCTCGATGTGGGTTACACGGGACGAACGCTCCATCCTAGACCTCCTTGAGAGAGTGGTTCATCTTCTCCCGCTTCGTCTTCAGGTAACGCTCGTTGTAGCCGTTTGGGGTTACCTCTATCTGCACCCGCTCCGAGACTCTCACCCCGAAGCTCTTGAGGCCTTCGATCTTCTCGGGGTTGTTCGTCATCAGACGGATGCCGCCGACCCCGAGGTCTTCGAGAATCCTGGCCCCGGTTTCGTAATCGCGCATGTCCGCCGCCAGACCAAGGTCTTCGTTGGCCTCGACCGTATCGCGGCCTTCGTCCTGAAGGTGATACGCCTTCATCTTGTTCAGAAGCCCGATGCCGCGCCCTTCCTGCTGCAGGTAGATGATGACGCCTTCGCCTTCGGCGGCGATGTTCTTCATCGCGGCCTCCAGCTGCTCGCCGCAGTCGCAGCGCAGGGAGTGCAGAGCTTCGCCCGTCAGGCACGCCGAGTGGAGCCGCACGAGAACATCGTCCTTGCCTTCGGGTTCTCCGACGAGGATCGCAAGGTCGGTCAGTTCGTTCTCGTCGTTCTCGTAGGCGTTCACCCGAAACTCCCCGAAGTCCGTCGGGAGCTTCGCCTCGGCGGCACGTCGAACGTTCACGCTGTTCTTCTTGCGATACTCGGCTATTTGCTCGATGGTGATCATCTTTATGCCGTGCTTCTCGGAGAACGTCACGAGCTCCGGGACGCGAGCCATCGTCCCGTCGTCGTTCATGATTTCGCAGATCACCCCGGCGGGCCTGAAACCGCACAGCCGCGAGAGGTCAACCGCCCCTTCCGTCTGACCGCCGCGCTCCAGCGTACCGCCCGGCCTCGCCCGAAGCGGGAACATATGCCCCGGCATCACCAGGTCTTCCGGCTTCGTCGCCTCGGCAACCGCGACACGGCAGGTATGTGCCCGATCGGCAGCGGAGATCCCGGTCGTTATCCCGTGCCGCGCCTCGATGGAAGCGGTGAACGCCGTGCCGAGCGGCTCGGTGTTGTGGCGAGCCATGTCCGGGATCTGGAGCTTATCTATCAGCTCTCCGGCCATCGGGAGGCAGATCAGACCGCGAGCCTGAATCGCCATGAAGGTGATGTGCTCCGCCGTCACCAGCTCCGCCGCAACGGTTATGTCGCCCTCGTTCTCTCGGTTCTCGTCGTCGCAGACGATAACCATCTTTCCCTGCCGGTAGTCCTCCAGCACCTCTTCTATGGGGCTGAACGGGCTCGATGTACTCGGCTTGCTCTCCAGGGTCATTTCAGACTCTCCTCTCGGTAATACGAAATTTTTCTGACTCTTTCTCCGGCTCTTCTTCGGTCTCGGCTTTCAGACCCTCAGCTCTCCGCTTCTCTACCCACGGGCCGACCATCCTCTCCACATATTTGCCTATAACATCCGCTTCGAGGTTCACTCTCTCCCCGACGCCGAGTTCGGAGAGGTCTGTAGCGGACTTCGTCTGCGGGAGTATGGATACGCTGAACCCCCCGCTGCCGACCTCCACCACCGTGAGGCTTATACCGTCCACGCAGATACTCCCCTTCTCGACGGTGTATTTGAGCACCGACTCCGGGGCGGAGAAGGTCCACATCTCCGCATCACCCTCAGGCACGACCGAGATGACCTCCCCGACCCCGTCCACATGCCCCTGCACGATATGACCCCCGAAACGATCCTTCGCGCTCATCGCCCGTTCGAGGTTGACCTTGCGACCTTCCTCGAGGCCGCCGAACGCCGAACGCCGGAGCGTCTCATCCATCGCGAAGAAGACGAGCCTCCCCGGCTCCAGCCCCCCGACCGTCAGGCATACCCCGTTTACCGCTATGGAGTCGCCCAGAGCGGCGTCTTCGGCCACCACTTCGGCCTCGACCTCCATCCTGAGCATCCCCCCGGACTCGAGGGCAACGACCTGCCCGGCCTCCTCAACCAACCCGGTGAACATCTTCTCCCTCTCTTTTTCCGTTGCTTTCTCTCGTGTTCAGGGTGTTTCCGGCGCGGACGTCGGACTCCTTCGGGTAGTACGTGACCGCCACGTCCTCTCCGAAACGCCGCACCTCCGAGATGTGAAAACCAGCCGCCTCGGACATCGCGCCGACCCCGAGGTCTCCGACCATCGCGAGCCCTGTCGCCCCGACGACCTTTGGCGCGTAGAAGACCGTCAGCTTGTTCACGTAGCCGCCCTCGATGAAGTGCGCCGCCGTCGTGCCACCGCCCTCGATCAGAATCCCGCTCACGTCCCGCAGACCGAGCGCGTCCAGAACGGAACCTAGGTCCAGAAGCCCGCCCCTCACCGTCACGCCCACGACCTCGACCCCGGCACGCAGGAGCTCCGACTCCCTGCCATCTAGCAACTCTTCATCGGTAAAGAGACAGACCGGGAGTTCTCCGGCGGTCCGGGCGAGCGTGCCTTCGGGGGGGAGCGTGATCTTCGGGTCGAGGATGATGCGTCGGATTTCCGGCGGCTCCTGAGTCACGTCGCGGGCGGTCAGGCTAGGATCGTCGGCCCGCGCCGTCCCGGCCCCGACCAGCACCGCTCCGGCCTCGGCCCGCATCCGGTGGACCTCGGCCCGCGACTCGGACCCCGTAACCCACTTGCTGTCGCCCGACGCGGTAGCGATGCGCCCGTCGAGCGTCGCGGCGAGCTTCAGATGAACGAACGGCCTCCCGGTCCTCTTGTGCCAGAAGAACCGCTCGTTCTGAGCCTCGAAGTCGCCTTCGTCCATGACTTCCACCTCTATCCCGGCACCACGAAGCATCGTGATGCTCCGACCGTTCATCCAAGGGTTTGGATCGAGATGCCCGACCACTACCTTCGAGATATCGGAAGCGACTATCGCCTCCGAGCAGGGCGGTCCGGGGCTGTAGTGGTGATGATTGCAGGGTTCGAGAGTTACATACATCGTCGCGCCTTTGGCGGAATCACCCGCGTCGCGCAGGGCCATAGCCTCGGCGTGGAGTTCGCCCGGACGAACGTGCCAGCCCTCGCCGACGACCACGCCATCCCGGACGACGACCGCACCGACGAGCGGGTTGGGTGAAGCGGTGTAACGCCCGCGCTCGGCAAGATCACGGGCGAGACCCATAAAAGAATCTCGCTGCAACTTTTCCTTTCTACCATCCGGACTATGACCGTCGGCACCGGAATCTCACCGGCTCAGCCCTCGCCACTGCGAGGGGTCGCGGGCTTCCCGGAGCTTTTGCGCCGGGATCACCGCCGGTGCGGGAATTCCACCCGCCCCCGAAAGCTGACCTGATACTCTACCCGAACGAGGTTTCGTCCTACCGATCGAGTGTCAAGAAACTAACATACGCTATACGTGGCGGCAATGTAGCCTTTCACGCCTCGGCCTGGTGTCGTGAAGCCTGACGTGCCGAGCGTCCAGCCTCGATGATGCGCCGCATCTCCACCGTAGAGTCGCCTCGAAAGACGGCGGACCCCGCCACGAGTGCCTGCGCACCGGCCTCCACCATGAGCGGCGCGGTCGCAGCCGTGATCGCGCCATCAACCTCGACCGGCAGGTCGCACATCTCCCTGATCCGTCGCACCTTCTCGACCATCCTGGAGATGAAACCCTGCCCCCCGAAACCAAGCTCCACACTCATCACCAGCACGTAATCAAGCTCCGGCAAGACCCACTCGATGGCCTCCGGCGGGGTCGCGGGCGTGAGGACGGCCCCGGCCTCCAGGCCGCTGTCCTTGATCTCCGCGAGCGTCCGGTGCAGGTGCCTGGTAACTCCGGGCTGAACGGTGATGCTCGCTACCCCCGCCCGAATGAACGGGCTGACGAGCGAGGCCGGGTCCGCAATCTGCAGATGAACGTCCACCGGGAGATCCGTCGCAGCCACGAGTGAAGCCGCGACCGCAGGACCGACCGTCAGGTTCGGAACGAGATGATTGTCCATGACGTCGAAGTGGACGAACTCAGCCCCGCCGAGCCGCGTCTTCTGAACGTCGGCGGCGAGATGCGCGAAATCCGCCGACAGAATGGAAGACCCGCCGACGACCCGACCGCTGACCCGAAGTTCCTCCCAGAACGCCAATCTCACCCTTCCGTTCTTCATGCACGTGAACCAGACCCGAAGGCCAGACCCGAAGGCGCAAATTCTATCCACAACCGCTGGCGACCGCTGGCGACCGCTGGCGACCGCTACATAAAGCCCGGACGCTTGTCTGATACCGTGATCCCGTACCGGAAACGTTTTCTATCAATTTTCTATAGGGAGGATGTAAGCGTTGGGCCGAGGACGCAGAACCAGTCGCAGAAGCACCTCTCGCAGGGGCGGTTCCTCGTCGGGGCGGGGCAAGCTCATCGTTGCGGTGGCGACCGTCGCGGTGGTCGGGGTCGCGCTGCTCTTCGGGGTCGTCTCTTTGGATGACCTGCTCGGTGGTTCCCCGGCGTCCGACACTTCCAACTCTACATTTACAGGGAGGGCCGTCCCCGCGACCGCAGACCCATCCGAGGCCAGCGAGGCGCTGGCGACGCTCCCGGTCAGGGACGCGGGTTCGATGGCCGGGTACTCTCGCGAGTCCTTTCCGCACTGGTCGGATGCTTTGGAAAACGGCTGGGAGGTGCCGAGCGAATCCTGCGACACGCGGGATGCGGCCCTGATCCGGGACGGAGAAAACGTCGTTGTAGGAGATAGCTGCTCCATCACCTCCGGCACCTGGGTTGACCCCTACGCCGGGGAGACGAACACCGACTCCTCCGACGTCGACATAGACCACATCGTCCCGCTCGCCAACGCCTGGCGCAGCGGCGCGGATAACTGGGACGAGGCAGAACGCGAACGCTTCGCCAACGCCCCCGACAACCTCCTCGCCTCCGACGCGGGCGAGAACCGCTCGAAGGGTGACCGTGGCCCCGAAGCCTGGCGTCCCCCCGACGAATCCGCCTGGTGCGACTACGCCGTTCGGTGGACGCTCGTAAAAGACGAATACGCACTCAGCATCAACCCCGACGAACGGAGCGCTCTGGAAGAGATGCTCGGAACCTGCGAGGCGGCCTGATGAGCGAGTCGAAGTCCACCTTCGAATCAACCACCGGCGGGGTGATGACGGTCAAGGTCGGAGCGATAACGGGCGAAATGGAGATCTCGACCACCCCGAAGGACGGCTCGGTCGAGGTACGGGTGAGATACCTCGGAGCGGAAGAGTGGTACACCGTAGAAGGCAGTCCGGCTGCGACGCCACTTCGGGAGAACGACTGTCACAGGCGTGTCGTAGAAATACTCACCACGCCCGGTCAGAAGCGGGGCTTCAACGAGGAGCCGGTAGCTTTACCGGATGAGATCGCATAAACCGGCAAGCCACCGCACGATGATTGGTCCGTAGCCGGGCTAAACACCGCCGGATCTATCTGTAGATTCGCATCGTATCTCGGAGCGCCGGGTACGGTTCTAAGGGGGATTTGGGAGAAGCGTCTCACCTATCTCGGAGCGTTTTGTCTCACTGTAACCCGGACTTTTTTGAGGAGCCGCCCTGCACGAGGGCAGCAGCGGCTACTGAAAAGTTCAAAATGATGTTCTCTTTGAATGAAGATTTGTGCGTTTGCAGTGATGTGCGTCCCGTAAGGGTCGACTATCATATAGTCCCATGGATGGGGCGCGTCGTCGTGCTCCATAGTTGATCCGCTCTGGATCGTCGCCTACCTTACGCGTCACCTCACGTAACCGGGAGTCGAAGAGTTCGGCGCTATTACTGGCGGTGAGCAGGCTGACCACCTTGTTTGCCATGCCACGAGTCTGCCTCGCAGGTATCCCGAGGTGTACGGCAGCCATCTCCCAGGTGCAGCCCGTGAGAGCCTTGACGAGCCACATCGAGCACACCCGCCGCGCATGGTCAGGAAGGACGCCTGGCAGCAGCTCAGCCAGCGACCTCTCGTATCCATCGGGCCAGAATAATTGTGGCACGTCGTCCGGCGTCAGATCGCCCAAGGATGCGTGGGCCCTGTCGGCGTTCTCGGCGGTCATGCCGAGCCGGGTTGTTAGCTTCTGGTGGGGTTGCCAGCAGCGCCCGAACGCGTCCTCCAATCTCGATGAGAGCCGGAAGTACGACACCCTGGAAGGCACGTTGGAAAAGGTGCGTCGCATCCTCTCGACGAACGGTGCCAGGTTATCCGACAATTCCTCCGGCGACCCGGCGTCCAATATTTCCATCGCCACCGGCGCTATCCCCGCCATGAGCGCGGCATTCTGTGGCGCTCCGGTGTAGGGACGCAAGCGCGGCCCGGTGCGCCAATCGTCGCCAGCGGCGACCCGCTCGGCTCGCACTTCGACGATGCGGTCGCGCCGGTCGGTATGCAGGGCGACCGCATGCCGAATCGCCGACGGCACTTGACCGGGTAGGGCGTCGAGGTCGACGACTTCGCCCACCGACAGGAACAGCGCGGAGAGCGACCTGAGATCGAAGAAGTACTCGAAGGTGGACACCTTCTCGCCCGCCACCCGCGCTTCTTCGCCTGCAAGCAGCGCGTCCAACCGTCGCTGCGCGTCGAGCAGGTACGCTCCTGAATCCATCGAGAGCGTCGGGACATCCACAAGACTCTGCCCGCACGGCCGCGAAGCCCGTCCCGCCGAGGTCATGCCTTTCGGTAGCGTGTTGCGGCAGTGCTGCGGGGTAGGAATCAAAGAAGAAAAGGCGGGCGCGGAGCGTCCGTCCTGCCTGCCGACGCCGAGCCGCTTTTCGCAGGCGGGACAGGTATCGGCGAGCAACCCACCGTGTTCTACGCACGCGAACGACCAGGGCAGCTTCCACGCCAGTTTTCATATGCCTCCCGTCTTGCCGAGGCAGTCGGGACATGCGTGGGAGCCGCCGAAGTATGCCCACTCCTCGCGGGAGGTTCTCGTGAACGACTGGGGCGATGAAGAATCGAGCGTCGAGAAGTCGCAGCAGACGCCGTCGTAGCGGGCGAGCAACATGTCCGACACCGATTCTTCGGGCAGGCGTGTTACCGCTGCAAGCATCCGCAAACGCTCCGGTGGGAGGACGATGCCGTATCCGACCGGGAAAGCAGAAAAGCGCTCCTCCGAGATTACGCCGGTTCTCGCCAGCAGGGTGAGCAGGGGTGCGCCGAGGCTTTCGGCGAGCCGGTCGAAGTAGCTCGTGAAGGATTCTCCCTCCGCCGGATGGACGGTTATCGGCAGCGTCCTCGCGGCCGTCATCCCCTATGCCCCTGAGCGCCGCGAAACACCGTCCGTATCGTCCACGCAGCCGCTTCCGCGAGGTTCTACCACCCTGCCTTCGAAGTAGCCCCCTTTTCGCGGCGATGAGGACACCCCTCGTTCCGGGCCTAGACCTTGTTACGCTTGGCGGACTTCGCCTTGCGCCGTTTGTCCAGGTACGCGATCTCGGCGGCGTGGTCGAGCTTGATGGCGTCGAGCAGTTTGCGGCTGATGCGTTCCTCTCCCGTCTCGATGGCTCGGGCCGCGCCGGTATGCATCAAGGTAGAGAGCGAGCCGACGAACCCGCCCGTGCGCTGGTGCAGGTACCCGGCGAGGTTGGTGCACATGCCCTCGTACCCGTTGAGCAACACCAGCTCGTTCTCGAACGCCTTGACCAGCCTCAGCCAATCGGCTGCGTCGTCCGCGTCTGCCTTGAAGGGCTCGACGGGCAGGTAGGTGAGCCGTCCGCGAGTCTGCCCGAACTGCTCCTTGTTCTTGCCCTTGCCCTCCGTGAGGAAGCCCGTTTCGGAGCAGCCTATCCCGGCGTAGACGAACGTGGCCGAAGTCTCGTTGGCGAGGTACTTCATCGCGTTGTTCACCTCGACGGCCCCGACATGACGCATATCGAGGTAGTGGATGTCGTCGATGAGGAAGACGGTCGTGGCGCAATGCTGCGCGCACCACTTCAACTCGTTCTCTTCGCCCGGAGCGCGGCGCTCATGACCGCTACGTCCGGCTCCACGCCCGTCCAGGCTCGCTGTGCGAGAACCCCCTGGTAGAGGAGCATCCTCCCGCCCTCCATCACCAGAGCTCCCGCCTCTCGGGCTAGCCGAACGAGCTCCGTCGAGCGGTCGCGCCGGTATACCGCGTCGCAGACGGCCAACTCCGGCTCTAGGCATTCCTGCGGGATCGGGAATTCGTCCCCGCCCTTCATGCCGAGGTACGTCGTGTTCACTGCGACCCGCACGCCGTCTAGCGCGGCGGGGATCTCGTCCGCCCCGAAGACGCGAATCTCACGGTCGGGGAAGTGGCTCACGAGGCGCTCGGCGAGCCTCCGGGCGCGTTCGGGGCTGCGGTTGACGATGCGTATCTTCTCGCAGCCGGACTCTAGGACGGCGCACGATATAGCAGCCGCCGCACCGCCCGCTCCAACGACCGCAACCGCTCTGCCGGCGAAGGAGATACCGGCCTCCGAAGCAGCCTCGATAAAGCCTCCACCATCGGTATTCATGCCGATGAGCGGTTCGCCTTCGGGTGGGATCACGACGGTGTTGACCGCGCCGGAGACCTCCGCGACGAGGTCGAGTTCGTCCACGAGGCCCACCATCGCCTCCTTGTGAGGCATCGTTACGTTGAAGCCTCGGAAGCCGCAGACGGCCAGCCCGCGCACCGCCTCGGGGAGGTCTTCGAGCGTCACGTCGAGCGGGACGTAGAGGTAATCCTGACCGGTCGCAGCGAAGGAGGCGTTGTGCATCGCCGGGCTGAGGCTGTGTGAGATGGGATGGCCTAGTACGGCCAGCAGACGGGTCGTACCGGAGACGGTCGCGTGCTTCGTCTCCGGTGCGAGCATCCAGAGCCCCCCTAGAGTCCGGCGTCGGCCTTCGCCTGCAAGAACTCGTCGTAGTCGTTGGTGAAGAAGTGGTCGTTACCCTCGGCGGTTATGACGTAGTAGATGTAGTCCGTCTCCTCCGGGCTTACGGCGGCTTGAATGGACTTCAGGCTCGGCGAGGCGATCGGCCCGGGCGGCAGACCGGCGTTCTGGTAGGTGTTGTACGGGGAGTCTACTTCGAGGTCCTGCAGCGAGAGGTTCTCCTTCTGTTCGCCTCGGGCGTATTGGATCGTGGCGTCTATCTGCAGCGGCATCCCGGCCCATATCCGGTTGTAGATGACAGACGCTATGCGCGCCCGTTCCTCGTCGTTGGCGGCCTCGCGCTCGATGAGCGAGGCGACCGTGAGGAGCTCGTACTCGGTGAGGTTCAGGTTCTCGCTCGCCCAGGCGTAGTCGACGCCCTCTGTCTCCAGAAGGTACTGCTCCAGCAGCCGGTTCACGACCTGCCGGGCGTCGGTCCCTTCCTCGAACTCGTAGCTCTTCGGGAACAGGAAACCCTCGGTGTTGCGGATGGCCCGGTCATCGAGAAAAGCGTAGCCGTAATCCGTACTCCGCGCCGCTTCGAGGAACTGCCCGCGCGAGATGTCTCCGTTCGATCCGGCTATCACGTCGGCGGTCTCCTCGAGGGTCAGACCCTCCGGCACCGTAAAGGCGAAAGTCGGGATGGCCTCGCCCTCGGTGAGCTTCGTCCGGATCTCATCCCCGTCCTCGCCCTCGGCGAAGGTGTAGGTTCCGGGTTTGATCTCAGCACTCTCGCCGCTCATCCTCGCCTGAAGGGTGAAGAAGAACGAACTCCCTATGACGCCGCGCTCCTCCAGCTTGTCGGCGACGCTGGAGAGAGTATCCCCCTGTACCACTTCGACCTCCAGACCGCCCCCTTGCTCGGCGGCGGTCTCATCGTTGCCGCCGGTCGCTGAGGAGACGATCAGATAAACGATCCCGAGCAGCGCGACTATGAGTAGCACCCCGAGTACCGCCGGGCCGAGGCCGCCGGACCCGCCGGAACGACGCTTGCGCTTGCGCACCTTTGCCCCGGTGCTCTTTCTCCCCGAACGACGACGGGTGTCGCCGCCGAGCGCTTCGAGGCGAGCGTCCAGATCGTTACCCTCCCGGACGTTCTTCCTGTCGTACCGTCTCAAGCGTCCCCCCTGGACTCCAGATACTCCTGCAACATCCTTGCAGCGGCGAGGTGATCCACGCGCTCTCTCCGACCGCCACGCCCTCCGTGCCGCCTCGGATTCCTACTCTTCTCCCGGACTACTTCGTGGGACATCCTCGTGGTGAAACGCTCGTCCCACTCGATGAATTCCACGTCCGGCATCATACTTTTCATCTCCGTAAGTGTATCTAAAACTCGCCTTGCCTGGTACCCGGTCTCCCCGGAGAGCGTCTTCGGAACCCCGACGACGACCCTGCTCACGCCCTCTTCGACGAAGATTTTCTTCAGGGAAACGAGGAGTTCTTCCCGACCGACGACCTCCAGAGGACGGGCGAGGGACCGGGTCTCGTCGGAGACGGCGACCCCCGTCCACACATCCCCTATATCCAGGGCGGCTACGCGTCCGGAGACCATCGCCCCGGCGGCCACCTACCTCTCGGCCTTGCCGGAGACTTGCTCTTTCAGGTAGTCCCGCACCCGGCCGAGCGCCTCATCTATCTTGCCGGGGTCTCCGCCGCCACCCTGGGCCATCGTCGCGCCGCCACCGCCACCGCCGCCGAGCACGCTCGACAGGTCACGAATGACGCTTCCGGCGCCGCCGTCTCCGACGCTGCCCGCAGCCTCCGGGTGCAGGTTCGCTATAACGACCGCTTTCCCGCCGAGGTCAGCCGCCAGCACGACGACCGCCGGGCTTCCGAGCCGGTTCTTTATGTCGTCCGAGACCTGCCGGAGGTTCTTCACGTCCGCCGCGACGACCCGCCCGGCGACGACCTTCAACCCGCCTATCTCCTCCGCCCCCGCGACGAGCGCGCCCACGTCTTCAAGGCCCTGTTTGAGCGTGTGCTCGCGGGCAGACTCCCGGGCGTTCTTTACCTCGCGCTGAAGGTCTTCCACCGCTCCGGTAAGGTCATCCAGCTCGACGCGCAGCGTCTCGGAGAGTTCCTCGGCGGTCTCCGAGGCGCGGGTCAGGTAGTCAAGAGCCTCGCGGCCCGTCAAAACTTCGATGCGGTAGAGGTCAGCACCGTGCTTTCTGTTCGAGAGGATCTTGAACGCCCCGACCTCCGCGCTCGCCCGGACGTGCGTCCCGGCGCAGAGTTCCCTCGAAAAGCCGTTGACCTCGACGACGCGCACGAGTTCACCGTACTTCTCCCCGAAGAGCATCATCGCCCCGAGGTTGCGGGCCTCGTCTATCGTGGTCGTGAAGTACCGGACGGGTTGGTTCTCCGTGATCTTCAAGAGGCACTGCTCCTGAACCCGCACCATCTCATCGTCTGTTACCCTGCCGGAATACCGGTAGTCAAAGCGGAGCCTGTCAGGCGCGACGTAGCTTCCGGCCTGATGGACTTCCTTGCCAAGCACCGTCCTCAAGGCCCAGTGAAGGATGTGAGTCGCGGTGTGGTTCGCCTCTATCTGCTGCCTGCGGACGCGGTTTACGGAGGCGATCACATCGTCCCCGACCGAGAAGTCGCCGCCGTTCTCGAGCCGCGCCCGCAAGACCTGATAGCCGCTGGCCGGGATGGCATCGAGAACATCCATCTGCCCGCCCTGAGAGCCGGTCGAAGAGATCCAACCAACATCCGCCACCTGACCGCCGCCCGTTGCGTAGAACGGGTTCTCCGCCAGCGCGACGAAGAACTCACCCGGTGAATCGGATGACTCTTCGAGCGCGACTATCCTGGTCTCTATCTGCTCCCGCTCGTAGCCGACGAACCGGCTGGTGAACTTCGCGTCCCGGAACGCCGCGACGGCCCGGTCGTAACCCACAACCGCCGACCGCCCCCGCTCGCGCTGTCCCTCCATCGCCGCGCGGAAACCCTCTTCGTCCAACGCGAGGCCGCGCTCTTCGAGAACGTCCCGCGTCACCTCGACCGGGAAGCCGTAAGTGTCATGCAGCATGAAAGCGACGTCACCCGGGAGCTTTGCATCACCCGAGAGCTTCGCTACCTCCGCGCCGAGAAGCGACATCCCGCTGTGGTAGATCTCGATGAACCGTGCTGCTTCTTCACCGACAATGCGCTCTATGTCCACCCTCGATGAGGCGAGCTCGGTGTAGAAACCGCCCATCTGCTCCACGACGACCCCCGCAAGAGAGGCGATCTGCTGCGCGCTCATCCCGAGCCGGACGTAGGCCTCCCGCGTCGCCCGGCGTATTATGCGGCGCAGAACGTACTCGCGGCCCTGATTCCCCGGCCTCACCCCGTCGGCGACGAGGAAGGCCATCCCGCGAGCGTGGTCAGCGAGTATCCTGAGCGAACGGTCGGTCTGATCCCCGTCGCCGATCCCGACCCCGGAGAGTTCTCTGGCCTTAACGAAGACGGGCGTATAGATATCGGTGTCGTAGAGGTACATCACGTTCTGCACGGCGGCGGTTACACGTTCTAGGCCCATGCCCGTATCTATCCCGGTCTTGGCGAGTGGAACGAGCGTCCCGTCCCTGCGCTGCTCGTACTGGTTGAAGACGAGGTTCCAGATCTCCAGAAAGCGCGGGTCGCCTGCCTCCCCGCCCGGCCCGAACTTCGGGTCTACGGACGGGTCGCCGTTTGAAAATTCCTCGCCGTAGTCGTAGTAGATCTCCGAACAAGGCCCGCACGGGCCGGAATCTCCCGGCGGCCCCCACCAGTTCTCGCTCTTCGGAAGGCCGAATATCTTGTCCTCCGGCACCCCGACGTCCATCCAGAGCCGCTTCGCTTCCACATCCTCCGGGGCGTCCTCGTCTCCGGAGAAGATCGTCACCCAGAGCTTCTCTTCCGGGATGCCGAGGGTTTTCGTAAGAAATTCCCAGGCCCACGCAATGGCGTCTTTTTTGAAATAGTCACCGAAGGAGAAGTTGCCGAGCATCTCGAAGAAGGTCAGGTGCGACTGGTCGCCGACCTCCTCGATGTCCGGGGTGCGGAAGCACTTCTGAACGCTCGCGGCGCGCTTTGTGGGCGGCGTCTCTTCACCCGTAAAATACGTAATGAACTGCTGAACGCCCGCCGTGGTGAGGAGGACCGTCGGGTCGTTGTGCGGGATGAGAGACGCTCCGGGAAGATGTCTGTGGCCCCGCTCCTCGAAGAAATCTAGGAACTTCTGACGTATCTCTGCGCTCTGGATCTCGTAACTCCGTCCGGTCTCGGTGTCCTTTTCGTTGTTTTCTCTTTCGGTGCTCATGCCGGAGTATTGTACTTTTTGATGAGGCGTTTTCTACTGGAGGATTTACCGGGCCTGCTGGCCGCGTTCTATTTCGGAGAGTTCTTCGCGAAGGTCGGTGATGGCCCGCCGCAGGAGCCGCGAGACGTGCATCTGCGAAACACCTATTTTGTCCGCGATCTCGGTCTGCGTCTTTCCCTCGTTGAACCGGAGCTTGAGTATCTCCTGCTGCTGGCCCTTGAGGCTCTTCATCGCCTCCTGCAAGAGCATCTTGTCTTCGAGTCCTTCGATGGGCTGGTTATCGTCGGCCTGCAGATCGAGGATGGTGTCTCCGCCCTCGTCGTCAGAACTGACCGGAGCGTCGAGGCTCGCCGTGTTGTACGCCCGACCGAGCGTCAATGCCTCCGCCACCCTCTCCACATCCGATTCGAGCTTTTCGGCAAGCTCCACCATCGTCGGGGACCGCCCGCTCTTCAAGGACTCGACTCGTATCGCTTCCTTCGCCGCCTGGCGAAGTTCCTGCAGGCCGCGCGGGACGCGCACCGTCCATCCCTTGTCTCGGAAGTAGCGCTTGATCTCACCTAGGATATTCGGCGTCGCGTAGGTCGAGAACTCGATCCTCCGGTCGACGTCGAAGCGGTCTACCGCCTTTATCAGACCAACGGAGGCTACCTGAGCGAGGTCCTCGACCGGCTCACCTCGTCCGGCGAACTTTCGCGCCAGAAACTCTGCGAGCGGGAGTTGTTCCTGTATGACCAGTTCGCGAGCGTGTCGGTCACCCTGCCTGTGGTAACGCTCCAGCAGGCGGCGGGTTCGGGCTTTGTCGGGTCGTCGGTAGGTACGACTCACGAAACCATCTCTATTACCGTGCGCCAGTCACTGGATTCGGATGGTTTTCCACCGTTCGAGTCATCGGCAACCACCTGTGCAACCACGCCCTCGTCGGACAGGATAAACCTGAACTGCGTCGTCCCTACGGGTGAATGGTAGCTCTCGACCACGTCTATGGCATCCTCCAGATTTCCGACCCCGATGTTCGCCCGTGCCGCCATCCCGGCCAGCACGAGGCCGATGCAGGAACGCATCTCGCCATCTGACGGTACGCTCAGGTATGTATGCTCCGCTGAAACTTCGCTCACTTGCGGGTCTCTCCCCTCTATAAACTTCGGTTTCAGTTTGCGGCTTCCTCAGTAGACGGTCTTTTCGTATTCTTCTTATACGCTCCGGTCCCGGGCGGTGTTTCTTCCTCGCCTACGATACTGGCTCCCTCACCTTCTCCAACCCCTTTTCCGACCACGAAGTCTGGCTCAAAATCCGTCCTTGGCGCGGACGCTGCGGCCTGCTGCCGGGGCGTCGGGCGGGGAGGATGAGCCGCCGAATGCCGGGAGAGGTCGTTCAGGATCTCCTCCCTCCGACTCGCCGAAGCCTCCTTCGCCGCGTTCACAGCGTCCTCGAAGCGACGCTTCACGCTGTCGGGGAGGTCTCTCGCCGCGTCGGGCAGCTTCTCCCGAACTCTACGATTCGTCGCGTAGACCGTCCCCGCGATGCCGAGGGCGACCCCCGCCGCAATCTTTCCCCAGCCGTCCAATTATCTCGCCTCTCCTCTGCCCTCATCCTTTACGTCTGCGGCCCTTCCGGGTTCCTCCGTAGACCGGTTCTGCCTCTCGCCGCCGAGGAAGGTGCTGATGCCCCGCGAGAGGCCCGCCGTCGCGGAGGAGGCCCGGATGATGCTCCCCCGAACCCCGCGCGTTATCACCGTCGTGGTCTGGTCGAGTTCGTCCGTTATGCCGGCAACGTCGCCGACGGCTTCATCAAGCTGTGAGAGCTGGCTGTTTATGTTGTCTACGGTGATGTGCGTTTTGCCGAGAAGAGGCACCACCTGCTCGGAGACCTCGTTGATGCTGCGTTCGGTCGCGGAGAAGATCCTCGCGAGCCTGAAGAAAGCCCACGCGAGGAGCAGAGACGCAACCGCTATCCCCGCGTACAGGATTCCTTTCATCAACTCGACGAATAGATCCAAACCCAAGCCACCTCCCGCTTTCACTTTCGCGTTGTCCCTGTTGTCCCGAGACCTCGGACTCGCAAAACCGAGGATTCACCGATTATAACCATGATTTAACCGCCGTTTGCGATGAACCGCTCGCGAGTCACCCCCGTGTGACCTCAAGCACCCCGGCGCATCACCGCGCCCCCGCCGACGACCCGGTCGAGGTCATCGGTGTAGAAGACCGCCGACTGTCCCGGTGCGACCGCAAAGACCGGCTCATCGAAGGCGACGCGCCACACCCCCCGACGCTCTGTCTCCTCGATGGAGCAGGCAACCGCAGAGCCGTTGTACCGGATCTGGACGAACGCCGACTCTTCCGGCGCGAGAAACCAGTTGGTCCCGCCGACCAAGATGTCGGTCGTCCTGAGATCTTCTTTTCCTCCCACGACCACTCGCCGCGACTCCGGGACGACCTCGTTCACGTAGAGCGGCTTCGAAGCCGACACCCCAAGCCCCCGCCGCTGGCCGACCGTGAAGTTAGAGATTCCTTTGTGAGAACCGAGAACGGCCCCGGCCCTGTCCACGACCTCTCCCGGCGCGGCGGCTACCTTTCTGCCGACAAACTCCCGGTAGTCGCCGGTCGGGATAAAGCAGATGTCCTGGCTCTCCGGCGTCGTTGCGACGGCGAGGTTCCGGGAGGCCGCGATCTCTCTGACTTCGGACTTCCGGTAGTCTCCGAGCGGGAAGACCGTGCGGGCGAGGAGCTTCTTCGGCATCGGCCACAGCACGTAGGTCTGGTCCTTCGTCTCGTCCTGGGGCCTTGCGAGGGCGGGTCCATCCCTGACTCGGGCGTAATGACCCGTGGCGACCTTCTCGAAGCCGATTCTGTCGGCCAGATACGCCGCCGCGTGGAACTTGACGTGAGCGTTACACGCGACGCATGGGTTCGGGGTGCTGCCCGCCGCGTACGAGCTTATGAAGTCTCGCATGACCCGCTTGCCGAAGAGATCCTTGAGGTTGAGCGTGAAGTGCGGAAGGCCCATCCGGTGCGCGGTGTCGCGAGCGAAAAGCACCGTGTCCGGTGAGCAGCACGAACGGCTCCCCGGCTCAGCGTCGTGCAGCCGGAAGGTGCAGGCGACCACGTCGTAGCCCTTCTCCCTCATCAGAAGGGCCGTAACGGCGGAGTCGACCCCGCCGCTCATCGCCGCGACGACGGTTTTCCTACCGCTGGAATTCCCGGCCCGCACGTACCCGGTGTCCGAGAGCAGAGCCTCGGCGTCGCGGGTCCAGTGATCCTCGAAGGACTTGTGCATTGCGTCGAGGACGAGGGTCAGGGCGTGTTCCTTGCCCGCCGGGAGCGGCCCGCCGAGCGCACCGAGGATGTCGTCTTTCGTGATCGCGGCCGCTTCTATGAGGCTCTTGCCCGCAGCGAGTTCCGACAAGGCCGACCCGCAGGCTATGCAGGCCGCACAGCCGTAGACCCGGTAGCGAACCTTCTCCAAAGTCAGGTCTTCCGTTATGCGAACGGTGAACTGCGCGACATCGCCGCAGGACGAATCGCCGGATTCCCCGAAGCCATCGTTCGGTTCGACCTCGCCAACATTGCGGGGTCTTACGAGGTGATCCAGAACCTCCGGTGAATACCTGTCGGCCATCAGACCTCACTTCCTGTCTCTACTCCGACCGCGTTTCCGACGGGCGACATCTCCCTGAGCCGGGCTACGCACTCCGCAAAGGCCGCGAGAAACGAATCCATCTCGTCCTCGGTGTTGTCCTTGCCGACCGATACCCTGACCGCCGAGAATGCCTCGTCCGGGCTCTGGCCCATCGCCTCCAGAACCGGCGAGGCCTTGTGTCCGCTCGACGAACACGCCGACCCCTTGCCGATTGCGAAACCGAGCGCATCGAGCATCAGGACGAGGCTCTCCGACTCCGCGCCCGACACGGTCAGGTGTACGTTGTTCGACAACCGCCGCGTCGCCTGTCCGTTCAACCGGACGCCCGGAATGGCGGTCGCGCCCCGGATGATGCGGTTGCGCAGCGACTCCTCGCGCCCGACACGCTCCTTGAATTCCTCCGCAGCGAGACGGGCGGCGGCCCCGAAACCCGAGACCCCGGCCACGTCTTCCGTGCCGCTCCTCAGCCCACCTTCCTGACCGCCACCGAAGACTCGTGGCGCGAGTTCCACACCGTCCCTCACGTACAGCGCACCCGTGCTCTGCGGCCCGTACAGCTTGTGAGCCGAGAGGGCGAGGGTGGAGATCCCTTCGAGAGACCCCACGTCGAGCCGTTCGCGCCCGGCGGCCTGGACCGCGTCGGTGTGGAACGGGATTCCCAGCGAGGCGCAGAGGTCTGAGATCTCACGAACGGGCTGCACCGTCCCGACCTCGTTGTTCGCCCACATCACGCTGACGAAGGCTGTGTCCGTGCTGAGTTCCGCTTCGAGTCGCGACACGTCCACCGTGCCGGACTCGTCGGTGCCGAGCCACGTTACCTCGAAGCCGCGCGCTTCGAGCGAACGTCCGGCCTCCCGCACGGCGGCGTGTTCGATCTTCGAGATGATGACGTGTCGTTTGTCTGTCGGGGCGGCGTCGGCGAGACCGAGGACGGCGAGGTTGTCTGCCTCGGTGCCGCCCGAGGTAAAGTGGATCTCTTCGGGCGAGGCTCCGATCATGGCCGCCACCGATCCCCGCGCCTCCTCTATCGCCTCCGACGCGACTGCCCCGGCCCGGTGCAACGACGACGGGTTCCCTCGGAACCTTCCAGAGCGACCTTCTATACCTCTCAAGTGCGGAAGCATCACGTCGAGAACGCGCTCGTCGAGCGGGGTGGTCGCGGCATTGTCCAGGTAAACGTATTCCATGCGCCGGAGTCTATCGCAGGAGCCCGATTTTTCAGCCGTTCTCCGAGGAGACTCCACCAGAGGCTCTCGCGCGGTTTCGGGTCTGCCAGAGAGTCGTGGCTTACAACTCAGCAATCAGTCAGGACACCGAAGCAGGGAGGAGTTTCGGTCGTGGCGGGTCACACGAGAAACACGGTGAAGATAGACCACGAGCGCAGCTTCACCGGCGGACGGTTTGACCGCAAGAAAATACTCGGCTTCACGGAGTTCCGGGTTGTCCCAGGAGGAAGCCCCTACGAAGCGGAGAGCGTACCGACGATGGCTCCGCCGGAGTCCAAGAGGGCGACTTGATCCCCCGCCGTCAGCTCCAGCTGCTGGCCGCCGCCGAAGACGCCGTCTACCGGCTCGCCGGCGTCGGTCGTCGCATCCGGGACCCGACCCACGGAGGCCGTCCCGTCGGTCGGAACTTCAAGAGATTCTTCGACGTTGACCCCCGGCGAATCGGCGGCTACCTCTCCATCGTCGCTGATGACTCGCAGGGAGAAGCCCTGAAGATCCACCCGAGTCTCCGAGGGGTTCGAGACCGTGAAGTACTCGATGCCCCCGCCGGTGTCGGTCAGGCGCACCTCGTTCAACTCCAGCACCACATCGCTCGCGTTATCTTCGACCTGTATGGTGGAGAGGTCGTAGAGTGCCTGCGACAACACGGGTTGCGGGGTATAGCCCTCTAAACGGTTCAGGATGAGATAGCCGTCCCCGCTCGGAGCCATCGTCGCAACGAAGGGCGTGTAACCAACGTCGAGCTGCGCCGCGAGCGTTCCGTACTGGCCCGGCTCCAGGGTCGCATCACCTCTCGAAGCCGCCCCGACGTCGCCGGGGTCGTTTATGTCGAAGGAGAAGAATTCGATCGCCGGGTATTCACCGCGCAGTTCCTGTAGCGCGGAGTTGCCGTTCTCGTCCGGCCCGAGGCCCTGGGGATAGAACTGATCCACGCTCGCGCCGTAGAACTCGACAACTATCAGCGTCCGCCGTTGATACGCCGTCAGAAAGTCCGGCGGGACCGGCTGATCCACGTTGAGGATGAACGGCTCGTCGTCCGTCGTCTCCTGCTGCCCGATCCCGACGGGATCGCCCCCGGCGGTCGTCTCCTGGCCATCGGACTCACTCGTCGTGGTCTCTGTTACGACGGTGGTCGCCTGCTGCGCGTTCTCGACCTCCGGCAACTCCGTCGGATCTCCGCCACAACCGTAGGCGAAAGCGACCGAGAGCAACAATGAGCAAAGTACCCCGACGACCCTTATGCCAGCCCGACCGTCGCCCTCCATAGACTTCGCAGAATTCATAGAATAAGAATCCGTCCAGACCTCCAGAGAAGCACCCAGCGTGAACCGCCGTGAGATCCCGAACCTTTACACATAGCAATGAACCAGCACTTTCTCGCAAGCAACTTATCACGGGACGGCAGACCGTGCATAAGACGAGCGGCCTCGGGCCTCCTGACATTCCCCTCCCTCGCCGTAACCCTCGCCCCGACTTTCGACTAACATCTACGGGCGAACGATACCTACACTGAAAAGACGCCGGGAGAGACGAATGACATCCAGGAACAACCCTTACAGAACCCACAACGACGGCGAACTGCGCCGGGAGAACGTCGGGGAGACGGTGCGCCTTGCGGGCTGGGTATACCGCAGGCGCGACCACGGCGGCCTCATCTTCATAGACCTCCGCGACCGCTGGGGCTTGACCCAGGTAACCTTCCATCCGTCGAACTCGGAAGTCTTCTCTCAGGCCGAGAAGCTGCGCCCGGAGTGGTCTATCTCAATACAGGGCGAGGTCTCCAAGCGTCCCGAAGGCAACCAGAACAAGAACCTCCCGACGGGTGAGATAGAGATCGAGGCGACGGGGCTCGAGATCCTCAACGAGTCGCTCACACCGCCGTTCGAGATCGAACGCGAACGCGAGGTAGACGAGAACCTGCGCCTCAAGTATCGTTACCTCGACCTTCGCCGTGAACGCCTACGCGAGAACATCCTCTTCCGAGACCGGGTCGTAAAGCACATTCGTAACTACCTCTCCGAGCGAGACTTCGTCGAGATAGAGACGCCTTTGCTGACGGCTTCATCGCCGGAGGGGGCCAGGGACTACCTCGTCCCGGCGCGGCTCTATCCGGGGCAGTTCTACGCGCTGCCGCAGTCGCCTCAGCAGTACAAGCAGCTCTTGATGGTGGCCGGGTTCGAGCGGTATTTCCAGATCGCGCGCGCTCTCCGGGACGAGGACGGTCGCGGCGACCGCCAGCCCGAACACACCCAGCTCGACCTCGAGATGAGCTACACGACGCAGGGAGAGGTTCTGGGTCTCATCGAGGCTCTGTACACCGGGGTAATCGAGAAGATGACCGAAAAGAAGCTCCTCGAGAAACCGTTCCCGAGGCTCACCTACGAAGAAGCGATGACGCGGTTCGGTTCGGACAAGCCCGACATCCGCTTCGGGATGGAACTTGAGGAGGTCTCCGACGTGGCCGCGAACTCCGATTTCAAGGTCTTCAGAGGCGCGGTCGAGAACGGCGGTTCGGTGCGCGGCCTCACCGCGTCTGGACTCGGCGATCTGTCACGCAAGGACATAGACGACCTGACCAAGATCGCCTCGCTCGGTGGCGCGAGGGGACTCGCTCACTTCCACGTCGAGGAAGACGGGACGCTGAAAAGTCCGATAGCCAAATTCTTCTCAGATGAGCAGCAGAGAGAGATCAAGACGAAGCTGGAGGCGAAACCGGGCGACTGGCTGTTCTTCGTAGCCGACTCGAACGCGACCGTTTTCGCGAGCCTGAACCAGCTCCGGCTGCACTTGCGCGACCGGCTCGACCTCGTGGACGGGGACACGGTTGCGATGTGCTGGGTGACGGATTTCCCGCTCTTCGAGTACAACGCCGACGAGGACCGGATAGAGCCGATGCACCACATGTTCACAATGCCCCGCGAGGAAGACCTGCCGCTCCTCGACACCGACCCACTCAAGGTCATCGGGCAACTCTACGACCTCGTCGCTAACGGGACGGAGCTTGCCTCGGGAAGCATCCGAATACACCGCCCGGACATCCAGCAGAAGGTCTTCGACATCATCGGAATAAACCCGGAAGAAGCCATGCGTCGCTTCGGGGCGATGCTGACGGCATTCACCTACGGCGCGCCTCCGCACGGCGGCATAGCGCCGGGGATAGACCGCTTCATCATGCTGCTCCGCGACGAGCCGAACATCCGGGAGGTGATGGCCTTCCCGAAAACTCAGGCCGCCCGCGACGAGATGATGGACGCCCCGGGCCCGGTCGAGGAAGCGCAGCTAAAAGAACTGAACATCGCCCTGCGTCGGGAGCCGGAGGGTGAGATCGGAGCGAACCCGGCTTCGTCTCCAGCAGAGGGCAACAACTGAGAGCACGGCGAACACCGACGAGTAGCCCGCTCCAAGTAGATCGCTCCAAGTAGATCGCTCGAAGCGGTTTCAACGGCCACTAACCTCGAGCTCCTGAACCCGGTCGTCGGAGCAAAGGCCGCGAAGCAGGTTCACTCCATGCGCGTGGAAGGCAAGGCGCGAGACGTCCTGTGTCAAGGCGTACTCTCGTGATGGCTTTCGGCGACGGGGAGGGTAAAGGCAAAGGTCGCGCCCCTGCCGAGTCCTTCGCTCTCGGCCCGGATACGCCCGCCCATCGCCTCAACCAGAGCGCGAGAGATGGCGAGCCCGATGCCGCTACCGCCGCCCTCTCTGGAACGAGACTTCTCGGCCCGGTAGAAGCGGTCGAAGAGGCGCGGGAGGTCTTGAGTCTCCACGCCGACCCCGGTATCCGCGACCTCGAAGACTATGGCCCGGTGACGCTTCGAGACCCTGACCGAGACCTCGCCGCCTTCGGGGGTGTGGCGCAAGGCGTTCGAGAGCAGGTTGGCGAGTACCTGAAGCGTCCGGTCATGGTCGGCGTGAACGTTCCGGAGGTCTTCGTCGTAGTGGGATCTCAGGGCAACGCCCTTCTCGGTGAAGAGCGGACGCATCCCGTCGGCGGCGAGGTCCGCGACCTCTTCCGGGTTCAGGTCGTGGAGGTGCAGCGTCAGGGTCTCGGACTCTGCGCGGGAGAGCTGCCTGAGGTCTTCGACGAGGCGACGCATCCGCTCGGCCTCCCCGTACATCAAGCCCCAGGTATCGTCGCTCGGCTCGATGACGCCGTCTATAAGACCTTCGAGGTAGCCTTGCAGGGTCGTTATCGGGGTCTTCAGCTCGTGAGAGGTATCGGAGATGAACTCGCTGCGCTGGTATTCGGCGGCCTCCAGAGCGCCCGCCATCTGGTTGAAGGACTGTGAGAGTTCGCCGAGTTCGTCATCCTCCTGCTTCGGGACGCGCTCCGAATAGTCGCCCGAGGAGATCAGACGCGTCGCAGAGAGCATCCTCGTTACGGGGCGGGTGATTCTCGACGATACGAACAGGCTCGCCGCCGTCGCTACCAGCCCGCTCACGACCGCCGCCAGAACGACATACGGTACGACCGCGCTCAGGCTCCCGCCTTGCCGCAGGAAGAGCGAGAACTCGGGGTTGAAGAAAAGCGTCATCAGGACGAAGATGATCATCGTTCCGAGCGCGACTAAGCAGTGGGAGATGAAAAGCTTCGGGCGCAGCGGGCGGGAGGTTACGTAGAAGAGTAACCGCCCGAGAAGGTTCACTCCCACGGTCCCCGGTTAAAGCGGTAGCCGACACCGCGCCCTGTCTGGATGTAGCGCAGCCTCGAGAGTTCCGCTTCTATCTTCTTTCTCAGGTTGGCGATGTGAACGTCCACGACGTGATCGTCCCCGAAATAATCCTCCCCCCACAGGCGCTCCAGCAGCCTCGAACGCGAGAAGACGTAACCGGGCCTTTGAGCGAGCGTGAGGAGCAGGTCGAACTCCAGCGCGGTCAGGCCCGCCGGTTCGCCGTCGCGTGTTACCTCGCGGCTCCCGGGCTCGATCTTCAAGCCGCCGAATTGCAGAGCGTTTTCTTCGGCCTCCGCTTGCGCTGCGGCTTGTCCGCCTCGCGGTCGGCGGAGCATGGCCCGGATACGGGCGACGAGTTCGCCGGGGGAGAACGGTTTGGTCACGTAGTCGTCGGCACCGGAGGAGAGACCGACTATCTTGTCCGTCTCCTCGGAGCGGGCCGTGAGCACGACCACGTAGGCTTCGGAGAAGAGCCGCATCCGGCGCAGAACCTCCATCCCGTCGAGGCCGGGGAGCATCCAGTCAAGGACGACGACGTCCGGCTCGAAGGCTTTGATCTTCTCGAGGGCCGTGTTCCCGTCGAGCGCCTCCTCGACCTCAAAGCCCTCACGCTCAAGATAACTGCGGAGCAGATCGACGATGCTCTGCTCGTCCTCGACGATGATCGCCTTCTGGCTCATGCTCCCGCGTCCTGTTCCATCGCTCTCATGCCACAATTAAAACACCGAAAGATTAGTCGCGGTGCTTTCGTACCGGGGCCAGTCCTGCAACGACTCATCACCCGGCGTTACCCGGTTTCATCCGACCTCGACAACGCGAACGTCCGGCACGACGCTCCGCACGAGACCGGGGTCGTGTGTTGCGAGGATAATGGTCGTTCGGGGCATGTTCTCCCGGATGGAGCTGAGCATGTGCCGGGCCGTCTCGTCATCGAGGCTCCCGGTCGGCTCGTCGAGAAGCAGCAGGCCCGGCCTGCGAAGCACCGCCCGCGCCACCGAGAGCCGCCGACTCTGACCTCCCGAAACCTCCCACCCGTGCGCCCCGAGCGGCGTATCGAGCCCATCCCGAAGCCCTTTGTAGAATTCCGCAAGCCCCACGACCCCGAGGACGTAGATCAGCACCTCGTCCTCTGCCTCCGGGGCGGCGAGGGTCAGGTTCTCCCGGAGCGTCGCATCAAAGATGTGCTCGTCCTGAGCGGCATAAGCCACACGCTGAGGGAGTTCATCCAGGGCGATCTCCCCGACCGGAGTCCCCGCTAGCTCGATCACACCGGAACCCGGCTCGAGCTCACCGGAGATCAGACGCAAGAGAGTCGTCTTCCCCGACCCCGAAGGCCCCACGAGCACGGTTACGGACCCGGCCTCCGCCTCGAACGACGCCTCTCGCAGAGCTATACGCCCCCGACCTTCATAGCCGAACGAGACCCCGGAGACCGAGACAGGAAGCCCTGCCGAACCCTCCGTTTCCGGCAATCGCTCCGTCCGGTCGCTGGCTTCTTCCCCGCCGCCGAAGATCTCGGAGAGGCGTTCCAGAGCGGCGCGGCTTACCCCAAGGGCGCGGTAGGCCGCCGGGAGCGCGCCGAGTTGCTCGAATACGCCCGTCGCGAGCAGCACCGCGAGGGCGACCACCGGCCCGGCGAGCCCCACCGTCTGGTACAACGCGAGCCCGACCACGAGAACGGCGAGCGTCGTCATCTGCGCAACGAGTCCCCCGAGCGAAGTTCCCGCCGCGTCTGCTAATTTCGCCCGCCGGTCGTCGGGCATCAAGCCGTCGAGCGCGGCCTCGAGCCGGGTGGCGACAATCCGCCCGGCCCCGTAGGAGCGTACCTCCGGCAGCCCCTCGACCGCCTCGACCATCTCCATCCTGAGCTTCGCCTTTGCGGTCGTGATCCCGGTCCCCGAGCCTCGCCCCGCAAGCGCGGAGACGAGCGGCAACGCCGCCCCGGCAACGAGGCACCCCGCGCCGAGAATCAGCGCGAGCAGCGGCGAGAACCACGCGACGAACGCCACCGAACCGACGCCTACGGCAATGGCCGCCACGCTCGGCACGACGACCCTCGGAAAGACGTTGTCCAGGGCGTCGACGTCCGAGGTCGCACGGCTCAGGAGATCCCCGGACCTGTACCGCCCGAACTTCTCCGATGGTATCCCAAGCGCACGCTCGAAGAACCGAACCCGAAGCCGCGACAACAGCGAGAAGGTAACCCGGTGGTTCGTCAGTCGTTCCAGGTAACGAAATACGACCCGCACCACCGCGAAGGCCCGGATTCCGCTGCTCGGATAGGCCACGATAAACGTCGCAGCCCCCGCGATCCCCGCCAGAGCCGAGGCCGCAATGAACCATCCCGCAAGCGCGACCAGCCCCACCGAAGCCCCGGCGGCAACGCAGGCAAAGAGAACCCCGAAGGCTACCTGCCACCGAACTCCTCGCTCGGACAGGAGCTTCAGGATGCTCAACAGGCTCACACCATCGTCTTTTGTTTCGTTGTTTTTATACATTGCCTTATACATTGCGAACCAGTTCTGTAACACGGCCTTCTACGACCCGTACGGTGGTACCGCAGAGATCCACGAGCGGTTTGCGGTGAGTCGCTATGATGGCCGTCCGGTCGTGTATCAAGGTTTTTATCGTCTGCACTATCTCTTCTTCGGTGCTTGCGTCCAGGTTGGCGGTCGGTTCGTCGAGCAGGACGATGGGTGCGTCTTTGAGGAAGGCGCGGGCGAGGGCG
>JBPCNU010000212.1:0-4080 GCA_051000975.1 Rubrobacter sp. | reverse complement strand
GGAGTGGAGCCGCAGGTACTTCGACGCTGAGAAGAACCCCCGCCTCGACCCGGAGCGAGTCTTCGTAGCGAGCGAAAACGGCGAGGTCCGGGCCAGCGCGACCGCTCTCCCGATGGAGGTCTTCGTGGATGGCACACCCGCGCCGATGGGCGGCATCGCCGCCGTCATGACCGACCCAGCTTACAGAAGACGCGGTTACGCGAGAAAGCTCATCGAAGGCTCCCTGCGGGAGATGCGCGGTAGCGGGATGCATCTCTCGATGCTCGACCCGTTCTCACACGCCTTCTACCGGGCCTCGGGCTGGGAGACGGCCTGCGCCTACATCCTCTACAAACTCAGCGCCGCGAAGCTCCCGACAAGCGATGAGCAGCGGCACATCAGGTCATATCGGAAGGATGACGCCCCGGCGGTGAGGCGCATCTTCGAGGAGAAGGCCGCCCGGCACCAGATGTGTGTCAGGCGGTGCGAGGGACGCTGGCGGCAGATGCTCGAAGCAGACGGGGACGAGTACGCCAGGGACAACGAAGCAGTCGTCTTTGAGGCGGACGGTGCGGGTGTGGAGGGGTACATTATGTACAAGATAGCCAGCCGTGAGGTTTCGGAAGGTCCGTCGAGGCTCCTCAACGTTCGGGAGCTCATCGGGCTGACGCGGCGGGCGCGGGAGGGGCTCCTCTCCTTCCTCGCGTCCTTCGACCCGGAAGAGTTCGAAGTCAGCATCCACGCCCCGCGCGGTGAGCCGCTGCACCCGTACCTCAGGGATTCCTACGTCAAGGCCGAGGTGCACCCCGGTCTCATGCTCCGCATCGTGGACGTGGAAGGGGCTTTGGGCCACTTTAAGCGGGAGGTGCCGGAGCCGTTCGTCCTCGAGGTCGCCGATGATGTGATCCCGGAGAACGAAGGTGAGTACACCGTCGGCGACGGCGAGGTGAGGCGTGGGTCACATACCACGAAACATCGCATCCGGCTCGACGAGCGCCAGCTGTCACAGTTGTATTCCGGGTATCTCTCCGCCCGGAGCCTCGCTGAACACGGCCTTGTCGTGGCTGATTCCGACGAAGCCCTGGAACTCCTCTCGGCGTATTTCCCGAGCGCAGACCCGTGGATTTTTCCGGTGGACCACTTCTAGGCGCGTTCACGGTTGCTTGCTGGCAGGCACGGGTAGAATCCCGACGGAGCCACAAAATATTTCAAGGAGACTTTTCGAGATGAAGCACACGCAGGTCGTAGGATACGCCGCTATGTTCGAGCAGTTCCACCCGACGGACCTGCTGAAGTACAGCCAGACGGCGGAGCAGAACGGTTTTACAAGCGTGATGGCCTCGGACCATTTCCACCCGTGGACCCCGGAGCAGGGCGAGAGCGCGTACGTCTGGAGCTGGCTCGGCGCGCTCGGCGCAACCACCAATATGCGCTTCGGAACCGGCGTTACGCCACCGGGGTTCCGCTACCACCCGGCCATAATCGCCCAGGCCGCCGCTACTTTGGAGGCGATGTATCCCGGTCGCTTCTGGCTCGGCCTCGGCGCGGGCGAGGCGCTGAACGAACACATCGTCGGCAAGTACTGGCCCGAGGCCCCGACGCGGCTCAAGATCCTCATGGAGTCCATCGAGGTCATCAACCGGCTCTTCACCGGGAAGAAGGTCAAGTTCTCCGGGGAGCATATTCAGCTAGAGAGCGCACGCCTGTACACGATGCCGGACACGCCGCCGCCGGTCTACGTCGCGACTGCCGGGCCGATACAGAGCAAGCGCACCGGGAAGATGTGCGACGGGATAATCACCGTCGGGGCGGCGGATGAGAAGATCGCGGGCCTCATGGAGAAGTTCGAAGAGGGGGCGCGTGAGGCGGACAAGGACCCTTCGCAGATGCCGAGGATGATCCAGCTCCACGTAAGCTACGCCGACAGCCAGCAGCAGACCGAGGAACAGGCCGTCAAGGAGTGGCCGAACGGCGGGATGCCTTTTCCAAAAGGCGACATCCGAAACCCCGAAGACTTCGCGGCGATGGCCAAGCAGGTCTCTATAGAGAACTTCAAGGACCGCGTCCTGACCTCAGCCGACATAGACGAGCATCTGGAGCACATCCAGCACTATGTGGACCTCGGCTTCGACGAAGTCTACGTCCACAACGTCGGACGCAACCAGGAAGAGTTCATCGAGGCCTACGGCGAGCGCGTCATCCCAAAGCTGAAGTGGAGTAACTAGCACAGGATAGCCAGACCGGGCGATCAGCCCCCGGAAATCCCACCGGTTCGGGTGCTAACATCCCTCGCGTTGAGGCCAGCGAGGGGGGAGCATGACCGAAGACACGACCCGGCACGGACGGCTGGAGCGGTTCCTCGACGGGGTGGAGCGGGTCGGGAACCGGCTGCCGCATCCGTTCATGATCTTCGTCTATCTCGCCCTCATCACGATCCTCGTCTCGTGGGTCGTGAGCCTCTTTGGGGTGTCTTTCGAGGACCCTGCGACGGGCGACACGCTCCGGATTCAGAGCCTCGTCTCCGGCGCGGGACTTGAATATATCCTCACCTCGACGGTGACGAACTTCGTGGAGTTCCCGCCGCTCGGGACGGTTCTGACCATCATCCTCGGCATCGGGCTGGCGCAACGGACGGGCCTGATCGAAGCGGCGATGAAGCGGACGATCATGAACGCCCCCTCGTTCCTGATCACCTACGCGGTCGTCTTCGTCGGTATCCTCGGGAACCTCGCCTCGGACGCGGCCTTTATCGTGGTTCCGCCGCTCGCCGCGCTGGTCTTCCTCGGCGTTGGGCGTCATCCTCTGGCGGGGCTGGCCGCCGGGTTCGCCGCCGCCGGGGCCGGGTTCTCGGCGAACTTTCTCATCACCTCGACGGACGCGCTCCTCTCCGGCATCACGACCGGGGTCCTGCAGTCGGTGGCAGAGGGCGAAGTCGTAACGCCCGTGAGCAACTGGTTTTTCATGATCGCCTCCGTCCCCGTCCTGATGTTCGCCGGGGTCTTCGTGACCGAACGCCTCGTCGAGCCGCGCCTCGGGGCCTACGAGGATGAACACGAGGCCGAGATGATGGAACCCGTAACCGACCGCGAGAACCGGGGCCTCCGCAATACGCTCATCTCGGCGATAGTATTCGTCGTCCTGCTGGTGGCGGTTACGCTGCCTTCGGCCTCGCCGCTTCGCAACGAGGACGGCGGGTTGATCCCGTCGCCGCTGCTGGATGGGATCGTACCCGTGATCTTCCTCTTCTTCGTTGTGGTCGCGTTGGCGTACGGCATCACGGTTGGGAAGATAGAGCGCACGGCGGACGTGCCGAGGCTGATGGGCGAGACGATCGCAGGCATGGCCGGGTTCATCGTCCTCATCTTCGCCGCCGCGCAGTTCCTCGCGTACTTCGAGTACTCGAACCTCTCTACCTGGATCGCGGTAAGCGGCGCGGACGCTCTGGAGAGCATCAACCTGACCGGGCTTCCGGTCCTCTTCGCCTTTATCTTCGTCACCGCGATCTTGAGTTTCGTCATCTACAGCGGATCTGCGCTGTGGGCGATACTCGCCCCGATCTTCATCCCACTCTTCTACCTCCTCGACTACAACCCGGCCTACGTTCAAGCCGCCTACCGCATCGCTGACTCCTCCACCAACGTCCTCACCCCCCTGAACCCGTACGTCCCGCTCGTCCTCGCCTTCATGCAGCAGTACGACCGCCGGGCGGGCTTCGGAACCCTCTTCTCCCTAATGCTCCCGTACACGGTCGTGTTCCTGCTCGCCTGGACGCTCCTGTTCGCGGTGTGGGCGATCGCGGGTCTTCCCGTCGGGCCGGGCGAGGGACTCCGAGTGTCGGGATGAAGGTCATAGTCGTAGGGGCCGGAATTATCGGCGCGTCCGTCGCCTACCATCTGGCGAAGAACGGGGCCGAGGTGGTATTGCTCGACGCCGCAGACCCGGCCTCCGGCACGACGAGCCGCAGCTTCGCCTGGGTCAACGCGAACAACAAGACCCCGAAATCCTACTTCGACCTCAACGTTGCCGGGATGAAAGAAAACGAAGCCTTGCAGGAGGAACTCGGCGGCGAGTGGCTCCATAAAACGGGGAACACCATCGTCT
>JBPCNU010000211.1:0-5737 GCA_051000975.1 Rubrobacter sp. | reverse complement strand
ATCCACGGCGTTCCTCAGAACGTGCAGGTCGAGATGGAGTCCGAGAAGGTTGCCGAGTACAAGAACCCCGAGGGTAAGCCGACGACGGAGTGGGTCACCTACCAGACCGTTACCCGAGACGGACAGGTCGAATTCGACGGTGTCCTTCACGAAGACACCTACGATTACCTCAAGCCCGCTGATTCCTGAGATCGGCTGAAACGCGATCGGAAGCGGTAGAAACCGCCCCCGGACTCTAGGATGAGTTTCGGGGGCGGTCTTTGTATCAGGATATCTGAAGGTATAGAGGTTTGTCGGTGATCAGCTCTTCATCGTCTTGCAGGTTTAGAACCGAACATCGCCAATCACGAAGACCGCCGGGGGTCAGCTGGAGACCTCGAAGATCACCTCTACCTCGACCGGGGAGCCAAGCGGCAACTCCGCGACTCCGACCGCGCTCCTCGCGTGACGCCCTGCCTCACCGAAGACCTCGCCGAGCAGGTCGGAAGCGCCGTTGATGACCTGTGGCTGTCCGTTGAATCCCTCCGCCGAGGCCACGAACCCCACGACTTTGGCGACCGAGGTTATGTTCGCTAGCCCGCCTGCGACCTCCGCTGCGGCGGCCAGAGCGTTCAGCGCGCAGATACGAGCCGCTCCGGCGGCCTCCTCGACCGAAACGTCGGAGCCGACCTTGCCTTCGAGGCTGAGTTCCGCGTCCACGAGCGGGAGTTGCCCGGCGGTGAACACGAGGTTCCCGAGCCGCTTGGCCGGGATGTAGGAACCGGCGGGGCTCGGGACGGCGGGGAGTTCGAGGCCGAGCTCGGAGAGCCTGTCCTCCGGGTTCACGAGAGAGCCCTCTCGTACTCGGAGGAGTCGTAGGTCAGGGGGATATCGTGGGTCAGGGTGTCGGCGGCGGATATCTCCGCGACCATGACGGTGTGATCCCCGGCGCGAGCGGTGTCGAGTATCCGGCAATCGAGGTAGGCGAGACAGTCGAGGAGGTAGGGTGATCCCGTCGGCGTGAGACCGAACGGTACCCCGACGAACTTCTCGTGGTACTCGCCGCTCGTCTCCGCGAAGTAGGTCGCGGCGTTCACCTGATCCTCACCGAGAACGCTCAAGGAGAACGTTCCGGTCTCGAGAACGATGTCGTGGGTGTAGCGGTCGCTTCGTATCGCAACGGCGATTGCCGGGGGGCGCTCGGAGGTTTGCATCACCCACGAAGCAGTCATCGCATTGTGCTGTCTGCCGCGCCGAGTCCCGACGATGTAGACGCCGTGAGTCAGGTAGCCGAGCGCGTTCATTATGCTGCTGCGTTCCTGAAGGCCGTTCGGGTCTCTGTCCAAAATTCTCCGTTTCTCCGGGTTCGTGGCCGGGTCCGTGCAAATAAGAGATACCCGACTACGTATCTTGTTAGTCTACCAGCGGATGCTCTCGTAAAACCGGTTAGAAAGCACACTTCGGCCCTTCGCTGCGGACCACGTTCTATACTCGGCGTCATGTTGCCGGACCGTCTGCAAAGCGTTGTTGAAACATCTAATACGAACGGCGGGGTGGCCGGGATCATCCTCGCCGGGGGTCGTAGCCGCCGCATGGGCTTCGACAAGCTCCGTGCCGAGATCGGCGGGGTCGCGATGCTCGAACTCGTGTACGGGGTTCTGAGAGGCTTCTGTCAGGAGGTCGTCATAGTCGGTGAGGGGGGGGCGGAGATCCCGGGCGCAGCGAGAATACGGGACTCCCGCCCCGGACACGAAGGACCGCTCGCCGGGCTCGAAGCCGGGCTCGCCGCTACGACTCGCAAACTGGTCTTCGTCTGCGCCGGAGACCTGCCGTTCGCGAACGAGGAGCTTGCGCTCTTGCTCCTGTCCCGCCTCGGGGGCGATGTACGGGCCGCCGTACCGGTTCACCCACCAGGCAGCCCGCACCCGCTCTTTGCGGCTTACGAGCGCGGCGTCGAGCGCGAGGTGCGCGAAGCCCTCGACGCGAGATCACGCTCCATGCGGGCAATGCTCTCGCGCATCTCCGGGCGAGGCCAAGTCGAATACGTAGGCGAAGGACTTGAGAGTTTCGGCGAGCCGGAGACCTGTCTTGTGAACGTCAACTCCCCGGAAGACCTCGATGCAGCACGCGCGATTCATGACGCTCGGAATGACTCTACTTGAGGATTTTCGTTGCGGCGGCGCAGACCGCCGGGGACTGGTTTCGTCTGCTTCGGGTCTTCTCCGGTGGTCGGGTGTGCGGTGGTGGTTCGGAGACTTCGGAAACGCCGGGCGTCGCGGTCGTTCTGGGGGCGCAGGTCTTGAGCGGCGGAAGGCCGAGCGGTACGCTCCGGGCGCGGACCCTGCACGCTGCGAGGATGTACGATGAGGGGCGAGTGAGCAGCATCGTGGTGACGGGCGGGGTGGGGGAGAACCCCCCGTCGGAGGCCGAGGTAATGACCGGGATATTGATCGGATCGGGCGTTCCGGCCTCTGCTGTCGTCGAGGAGGGGCGTGCGAGAACCACCTGGGAATCGGCGGTGTACGTCTCGCGGATGATGCGGCAGTCCGGGACGCTCAAGGTCGTAGCCGTAACCGACCCGCTGCATTGCGGACGGACGGTGGCGGCCTTCGAGGAGCGGGGGCTTCGAGCGACCCCGGAGCCGGTGTATGGTAGCCCGTCGTGGCGAGTCGGGAAGCTGCGAGTAGAGCAACTGATGAGGGAGATGGGGGCTTCACCCTGGTACAGGGTTCATCACGGAGTAGGTTCGCGTACCCGGCACTCCTAGTCGGGGTTCTGGCGGTCGGTTCGGCGGCGGTCCTCATAAGGCTCGCGGACGCTCCGGCTATCGCGGTAGCGTTCTGGCGGTGTGCGCTCGCGGTCGGGACGCTCCTGCCGGTCGCGCTCTGGCGGCGGGAGCGGTTCCCAAAGGGACGAACGCTCTACGTCGCGATACTTTCGGGGATGGCGCTCGGGGCGCACTTCGGGTTCTGGGTCTCATCGCTCGACCACACGAGCGTCGCTGCGAGCGTCGTGCTGGTCTCATCGTCCCCGGTCTTCGTCGCGCTGTTCGCGTTCCTGGCGTTCGGGGAGCGCACCTCGATTATCTCGCTCGTCGGGATCGCGGTCTCGCTTGCGGGGACGGTCGTCATCACGCTGGATGATTCGGTGGGGTCGGCGGCGGTCTACGGTAATCTGCTCGCTATAGTCGGAGCTCTGACTTTCGCTGTCTATGTCGTGATCGGACGCTCCGCGAGAACGACGGGCGGGGTCGGGACGATCGCGTACTCCATCGTCACTTACTGTTCGGCGTCTCTGACGCTGCTGACCTACGGGCTGCTCTTCGGGACCGAGATGTGGAGGTTTTCGGGGGAGACGTGGTTCTGGTTGTTTGCCATCGCACTCGGACCGCAGATCCTAGGCCATACCGTCTTCAACTGGACTCTGGGGTTCTTCGAGGCTTCGGTGATCTCGGGCGTGACCCTCGCGGAACCCGTCGTTTCGTCCGTCCTGGCCTGGTCTGTACTCGGCGAGAGCCCGGGCGTCCCGACCCTCATCGGCGGCTTCGTGGTTCTTGCCGGACTGTATCTCCTGCTCGCCGGAAGGCGGTCGGTGAATAAAGGATAGTACGACCGGGCGGAACTTCACATCCGTTCACAGAAGGACCGGAGATGGTGTTGTATCCTCAGTTCTTCAAAAGAGAGTTTACCGGTCTCCGAAACGACAACTACGGAAGGCGACGAAGAATAATGAAGGAAGAGTCGAGGTCCGGTTCAGGGCCGCTCAGGGTAGGTATCTTCTACGGTCTTCTGGCCGGGATGGTTGCGCTGTTCTCACACTTCTTTTTCTTCCTGATAGACCCGGCCACGATGACGGACTGGGTTCTGGCCGCCATGACGAACTTCATACCGCTCGCTGCCCTCGCCGCGTACATCTTTCTCGGCATGCTCGCCGCGCTTCGCGCCCGTCCGACTTACCTTGATTCCGGTGTGCCTTACCGCTCGCTGCTGCTCCGGGATGCCGCGCTCGCCGCCGCCATCGTCGCCATCGTCGCCGGGTTGTTCAACCTCGTCTCGACCGGGCTTCAGGCGACCATCTTTGCCGATGATATTCGTAGCTTCGCGACGGAGGCCGCACCCAAGATCGTCGCCTACGTCAACGAGGTCGGTTCGGAGCTCAACGACCCGCCCCCACCGGCTACCATCGAGCAGATAGAGCGCGTCCTACAGCCGCCCGCCCTCGCAGACCTTGGACAGACGCTCGGCAACACCGCCATCGGGACTATGCTCCTCGGTGCGCTCGGGGGCGTTATCGGTGCGCTCCGGGGCGTGAAGCATCGCAGGAAGGACGACTCCTCACCCTCCGAACCGACCGGTGAGCCTCGCTAGAAAACGACCTTCGGGGGGGCGAAAAGCCCCGGCGCGAACCTGAGCCGGGGCTTTCGTGTGGTCGGTCTACTGGATTTTCTGTTGTTACGAGGAGAGATGGTCTCCGGGGCTCATGGTAATGACTTCGGCTTCGTGGCCGACTTCGGCGAGACGCTCCTGAAGCTTCTTCGGGGTTCCGGTGAAGAACGGAAGCACGTTCGGGTCGTAGTGGGCCGGGATGACGTGCTTGACGCCTAGGAGCTTCGCGGCGTGGGCGGCTTCGAGCGGTCCCATCGTCAGGCGGTCGCCTATCGGGAGGATGGCGATGTCGGGGCCGTAGAGTTCTCCGATAAGGGACATGTCCCCGAAGAGGCACGTATCGCCCGCGTGGTAGAGCTTCAGGCCGCTCTCGAACTCGATAACGTAGCCCATAGGCTCGCCGCCGTAGATCGATGAGCCGTCCTCGGTCTGGATGGAGGAGGAGTGGAAGGCGTTGGTGGCCGTGAGCTTGATGCCGCCGATCTGAGCCGTCCCGCCCTTCTGTATCGGCTCGGCGTTCTCGACGCCGATGCTCTGAAGGTAGGAGAAGACCTCGAAGTTGGCGATGACCTTCGCGCCGGTGTCCTTCGAGAGTTGAGACGCATCCCCGAGGTGGTCGAAGTGTCCGTGCGTTACGAGGATCGTATCGAGCTCACCGACCTCCTTCAGTTCCTGGGGGATCACCGGATTGTCGTTGATGAACGGGTCTATGATGATCTGCTCGTCGCCCGGCGTCGTGAACCGGAACGTCGAGTGTCCGAGGTACGTGATCCTGACCCCGCCTAGAAGTGCTTCCATGCCTGTCTCCTCTTCTTGATTCTCTGATCTATCTGGCTTCTGCCCCAAGGCACGGTTGACCCTGCCTCGCGTAATGTACAAACGTTCTAACGTATACCCGGCTTACTCTTCTGAGAAACGGGGTTTCGGATATACTGTCGGGCTTTGTGCGAGGGACTCGAGAACGGAGGTTGTGGAGATTTATGAAGCTGGTGATTTTGCTCGCCTCGCTCGCGGGGATCTCGATAGCCTTGCAGGGGACGATGAACGCCAGCGCCGGGCGGACGCTCGGCCTCCCGGTCCTCATCGCTTTCTCCGGCTTTGCAACCGGCCTCGGCGGCCTCGTCTTCGCCCTCCTCGCCTCCTCGAAGCCGGAGTTCTCCGTAAGGGCCGTGGCGTTCGGGATAGGCTCCGGGCTGCTCGGATGCGTCATACTGGCCTGCGTCACCTACGCCGTCGGGCAGGGCGGCGTCGCCCGCGCGCTCTCGCTCGTTATCGCGGCCCAGCTCATCGCCGGGCTCATCCTCGACCGGCTCGGTGTCTTCGGAGACGGTGTTACCCTGAGCCCGGTGAAGGTTCTAGGCGTCGCCCTCATC